>NZ_JADBTF010000110.1:0-15427 GCF_020246295.1 Microcystis sp. M090S1
AAGAGCTTTTTGTAAGTTTTTCTTTTCTTCTAAGTCTAGGAAATCTTTGGCTGGCATAAGTAGGATTTTTCTAAAATTACTATTTCTATTTTAGGTGGTTTAAGTGCGTTTTAGCTTAGGACTTGCATTAGGGAACGCACCCTACAAGATTGCGATCGCACTAACGTTTCGGGTCAGCGGTTGCCAGGGTCTCTACATCCCGCCCAAGCAACTTCGGTCAATCCGCTGCACCGGAATTGTTAGGCACTAATTTTAGACACGATATTATGACTCATTACCATATGATTCATGCTCAGTCTCAAGTATTGCTATTCGTAGTCGAATATTCTTTGAGAACTTATTGAAATACTGAATTATTTTTAGAAATCCCAAGTTGCCGGTAGAACTTGTTTCTACAAAGTTTACAAACTTCTGAGGTACTGCAACAAGATCCTCTTCGGAAGAAGTTCCAACTGTTATACTCTGCCACTCCACCAACTTCAAAACATTGCGAAGAACTCCTTCTATACCGCCAATTTGGGCTCTTAAATCATCAATAAGTTTCTCATACTCCTGATTATCTTCGTCATCGCTATCGTGTTTTTGCCTTACAGACTTTATTGCATCCTGCTCAAATTCTAGTGTCTTAACAATCTTTTCACCCGCCATCTGAGATTCATTAAGTGCAAACAATACCTCTTCAAAGAGGCTTCGCCGGATTTTCCATTGCCCATCATATTTGTCAAAAATAAAAGCTATGCTCAGTCTTCGAAGTTGTAGCCTAATATTTTGATATAAAGTCAAAACTATTGTATAAATTTCTTGCAGACGCTTAATCCTTCGTTCTAATAGCGCTTTTGCTGCCTTCTTACGTGCGATTTCTTCCTCTTTTGATCGCTGAATTCGTGTATATGCAAGTGCAAACCCTCCTACCGCAACAGTGCCCAATAAAAAAGGGAAAAGCTTGTCATAAGTATCTTTTCTCAGCACAAACGGGGTAGTTTTGGGATTGTCATTATTAACATATATAAAAGATAGGAGCATCGCTGAACAAAGAGCTACAACCGAAAAGATCAAGATACCTAAATCAAGCAACTTTGTATGCCGTATATGCGTCGTTTGGCTTAGTGAATTTCGTTTCATTCTTTATTAGTATTAAGGGTGAATTTGTTTAACAAAGAAAGCTTGAACGAGGTACGAATAATGCTAGAAATTTCATGCCTAACCTCGCAATTACGTCATAAAGACGAAAACTTTCCGTATAACACTCTCCAGACTAACGATATGGGTCAACTTTCGGCATATCACCTCATTTAGGCGTGATCGCTAGAAGTTTCCGTATATCACGCCCAAAAGCGTGTTAGCCAGATTAGCCCACATCGCACTTTAACCCACAGTTTCAATCAATGTGCATGGTGCGTTCCCCAAAATCGATCGCTGGAGCAGTAGGAACCACTTTGGGGAACGCACCCTACGGCTGTCTGGTGCAACGATGAGTTATGTTTTTTGTTGTTTATCCAGAAACTTAGTCATTGCTTCTGATATCGGTTGCTCGCAGATAAAATCGCCGAATTCCTGCTTAAAATCAGACCAAGATTCGGATAACAATCCTTTGCGTCTCCAATACGGATGGAACCATATCCATTGCATAGCGTATCCTGCTGGGTTATCTGTCCATTCACGGTATCGGAAACAGGTTGCTCCGATACATGGAATTCTAAAATCGCCTGTAAAAGGCCTTGCTTCTGGATGAAGCCACAAAAAAGCAACATGCTTCGGGTCATTTTCTTCGCCTTCATAACCATATTGCACAAAGTCGTATCTAAACTCTCGCCGGAAAAAACATGCTATTTTATAAACAGCTTTACGATATTGTATCGGGGATTTATATGTTATCCGAATAGGATTTAACTCTATTTTTTTCGGCGAAATTAATGGAGATATAATATTCACCGAATCTGGATTTATAGCTAAAGGCTTCATTATGCTGACTCCTTTTCAAAAAACATAACTGCATATTACACGGAAAATTTCTGGATAACACTCCTCAGAGTAACGATATGGGTCAACTTTCGGTATATCACCCCATTTAGGAGCAATCGCCAGAACTTTTCCCTATATCACGCCCAAAAGCCTGTTAGCCAGATTAGCATATTGTCAAAAACCTTGTTTAACTAAATTTCTGACAACTAGGCTCATTCTAGCGACGATTATTCGATCTGACCGCACCCCTTGACAAAAATTTATCATTATTCGATTCGTTTAATTGTCGGGGGCTTCTGCACAGATTTTTTACTGGGAAATCCACACCCACCAACAAACTTTTTGCCGCAAACCCTAATTCAACCTTTTGCTCCTGTACTTTTAGCAGCACAGGAGCAAAGCTGAAAATAAAAATTAATAACTGTCCTCATCGGTGATAACTTCCACGGGAATCACTTCTTCTAACACTTTTTCCTGCATTTCTTGGCGACGAATCGGTATTTTGGTTTTTTCCAATTCTGGTAAAGCGACTAATTCCCGTTGTTTTTCCCGGACAGTATTGGGTAACAACATCGGTAAAGGTTCGGGGGTTTCTAACCAGTAGCTGGCCACCGGTAGGGTATGTTCTAAATCTTCCAATAAACGGGGAATAATCATCACCGCGTGCAGTTCACCGATTTTCTCTGCTTCCCGCATTCCCGCATCAATGGCCACGGCCACATTAGCGACGGAACCCCGGATAATGGCCGTACACAAACCATCCCCAATCGTTTCGTAGGAAGCTAACTGTACATCGGCGGATTTTAACATGGCATCGGCTGCCCCCACCATAGCGGGAAAACCGCGGGTTTCCAAGAGACCGATCGACATATTGCTCAGTTTGCTGAAACCCCGTTGACTTTGGGCAATTTCGGCTAAACGGCTACCAATTGGGAAAATTACCTCTAAATTGGGCATCGGTCGGGGAATAACCGATTTAGATACCAATTGTCCGAACTGTGCGGCGGTTTTTGCCCCTTCTTCCACTGCTAACCGCACATCGGCAATATTACCACGCACGATCGCCGTACAGTGACCACCGCCAATTTTTTCGTAACCCACGAGGGTAACTTCTGCCGATTTTAGCATCATATCCGCCGTCCCGACGATCGCCGGAAAGCTGAGGGTAGAGACTAAACCCAAGGCGCTATCTTTGGGGTGACGCTTGGTTTTCATCGTCCTTTGACCGGGGTTAGTTGTGGACGAGGGGGGAATGCTTCCATTAACTCTTAATCTAGACATTGAAGATAAACTTGCCCTAACAGGTACGAAGGGGGTGATTGTCAGCTATCCTGTTACTATCTAGTCTATCCTGTTAACCTTAATTGCTATTGAAGATTTTTGAGGGATTAGATAAATTTTAGTTATTGTAGCTTGATCAAGTTGTCTATGACAGAACAGCCTCGCAGTACAGATGATCGAATCAGCGAAACGGAAGCGACCGAATTAATGCGCTCGCTGCTTCATAAGGAAGGAAATTGGGTGAATTGGGGGCAAAAATGTCAAAAACTGCAAAAAGCTGGCTACGATTCCCAGTTAATCTTTGAACAAACCGGTTTTCAAAATGCCCAACAAAATTTAATTATTGTCGCTGCCCAAGTTTTTGAGAGTTTAATCAAAGCGGGAGCAGCTGAAGATTTGTTAAGTTACTACATCGGGCCGCGCAGTGATGTGCTATACGAATTGCGGATTCTCAACCAAGAACAAAGACTAGGGGCAGCGAAATTAGCGGCAGAAAAAAGGATTGAGGTGGCTGAAGCACACGATATCGCCAAGGCTATCCAAGATTTTTCCCGTTTATCCCAGATTCCCAGTGAATTTACCCGTCATCCTGGAGATGCGATCGCTTACCAGTGTTGGAAACGGGGCAAACAAAAGCGAGATTTAGCCGAAAGAGCGAAATTAATCGCTAAAGGGTTGAAATTTGCCCATTCTGACTCGGCCAGACAGGCGATCGAGTCTTTACTACAAGATTTTACCGTTACTCCCTCCCGTAGCGCACCGTTGCTACCCGTCCATCGTTTACAGGATGAGGACGAATTAGCCCGAATTATTCCTTTAGTAGGAAGATTTCCAGTGACGGTAACTGATATAAAACACACAGAAAGTTTGAGCGTCGAGGAACCTTTTCGACTGGTAACGGTGGGGGATAAACAAACGATTGTGCCTCTCCCCGGTTGGCAAGCAATTCTCAAAGCGATCGATCCTGTAGCTATTTTATGGCCTAGCGATCAATTACCTCGATCGATTGCCACCAGGTCTGAGGAAGTGTTATTAGTGATCGATCGAGTTTTGGCCGAATGGGACGTGAACAATTATTATCTAGTAGAGAGAGATAATTCCGTCTCTTTACAATGGTTTGATAGTCCCCCCGATGTCACCATCTTAGGTCAATTGGTCTTGATTTTAAGAGCCAAAAATATCCTCGATGAAAAAAACATCACCGAACCCTGGCAAATGGACGACTAAATCAGTGATCAGTGATCACTGATCAGGTTTAAGCTATTAGTTATGACTGGGAATAATAAAATAGATAAACTGATAACTGCAATCCAATAAAACTGGTCACTGCTAACTTGTAGCTGACAGCATAACTTAAGAAACTAAGAGACATTTTTCAAGGAAAAAGTAACAAAGAGGACAAAGGAGACAGGAGACAGGAGACAGGAGACAAATTTACCATACTTTTGCCTTTTGCCTTTTGACTCTTGCCTTTTTCTGACTGACAACTGATAACTGATAACTGATAACTGATAACTGATAACTGATATATGCGTGCAGTAATTTGTGGATATTATGGGAGAGGAAACGGAGGAGATGAGGCATTATTAGTGTCTCTATTGCAGATGTTGCCCTCAGCAATTAAACCTATTGTTTTGTCAAATAATCCCAGAGAAACCAGTCAACGTTATGGAGTGGAAACCTGTCCTAGTAGGGATTGGTGGCAAGTTTTTCAAACTATGAAAAAAGCGGATATATTTATCTGGGGTGGCGGCAGTTTAATGCAGGATGTCACCAGTTTTGCCAGTCCAATTTATTACGGTGGTTTAATGGCTCTTGCTCAATTATTGGGCTTAAAAACTATTGCTTGGGGGCAGGGAATTGGACCATTAAATAGACCTTTTACCCGTTGGTTAACCAAAAAAGTTTTACAAAAATGTAGTTTAGTTAGTGTGCGCGATGATACTTCGGCTCATTTAGTCGCCAATTGGGGTATTCATCCCATTGTTGCCCCCGATCCAGTATGGGCTTTAGACGCTCAATCAGTCAAGGGATTATCGGATTTACCCGCCCCAAGAATCGCCGTCAATTTACGTCCCCATCCCCTATTAACCCCGGCAAAATTAGATAAATTAACCCAAGCTTTAATTGATTTACAAATCAGCACGGGGGCGTTTATTCTCTTAGTCCCTTTTCAAAAGTCGCGGGATTTGCCCCTTTGTGAAGCTGTAGCCTGTCAATTAAGGGAAAATCATCAAATCATTAGTTTAGAGGATCCGAGACAGTTAAAAGGCTTATTTCGCGGGGTAGAAATGGTGATCGGAATGCGCTTTCATAGTTTAATTATGGCCGCGGCAGAAGATTGTCGTTGTTTTGCCCTGAGTTATGATCCGAAAGTGTCGCGATTAATTGCCGAAGTACCGATGCCGGGTTGGGAATTAGATCAGTTACCAGAGGCAGTTAATGATATTAGTACCACTTGGATTGATTTTTATGCCAATGGAGAGGGATTAACCAGCGATCGCAAACATTTTTTAATTGATCGAGCTTTAATTCATCGAGAAATTTTATCTAGATTGGTGAGCTAATTTTTATGTCGAGTGCGATTACCGATGCCAGGGCTATTTCATTCTAAAAAGTCTCAAAATATGCTTAAGTCCATAAACATTGTGGCATAGGTTTTGATCAAGGGGAAAGGAGGCACTCGGCACATCCCCATCCCGCTTCGGTCTCGTGTGGGGACTTCCCGTGCCATATTTTCGTTAAGGGCAGTAAAGGGATCGTTAAATCAATCATAAATTGTTATAGCCCATTTCCTCCAGAGCCTAGCATAGAGGGGAAACCTCCTTTATCCCTAGGTAATTGCATGAATGGACTACAACAACAGATTATCAGTCTTGATCAGAAAGTCGAGCGTCTACAGGATATTGTCGAAAGCCTCAGCCAGCAAATTGCTATCCTAGCTGGGGATAAATCGAGTCATTCCCTGCGAGAATCCCTGGAAATGGTCGGTTTTTCCGAGTTATCCGATAATAGCCTCTACGATCATAAAGATATTCTCCGGGATCACGGTGGCAAACAAGCCCCAGCTGTCAATGGCGATAATTCTTTTGCCGATGAAATCCAAATTCGCCGATTAACGGCACAATTGACGGCGGCCTACAATCGCATTGCCGCCCTCGAAGAACAATTACTCAGCTATCGCATCCATTCCTAGTTAATTTCTGCCCAGAGGATTGGGTAAACTGGGCAAGGTGGGATTAGTCGGCAAATTGGGCAAAGGATTGCTATTTTCCAGGGTGGGATTATTAGCCTCCCCCGATAGAGTCGCTAAAGCCACACGATCACCGCCTACCTGTCGCAGTAGGTCTAAAACCCCAACCACTTCGTTATAACTGGCATTTCTGGAGGCATTCAGTACCATCAGTCCATTGGGACTATATTGATGATAATTCTTGATCGCCTCGAACAACTGGGCGCGAGTCACCATTTGTTTTTCGACGTAGAGTTGTCCGAAATCATCGAGACTAACCACCAACATTTCCCGCATCGGGGTGGTGGCGGTACTAGCTTTCGGTAAATCGAGG
This sequence comes from Microcystis sp. M090S1, assembly GCF_020246295.1. Classification (NCBI taxonomy): domain Bacteria; kingdom Bacillati; phylum Cyanobacteriota; class Cyanophyceae; order Chroococcales; family Microcystaceae; genus Microcystis; species Microcystis sp. M090S1. The sequence goes on from NZ_JADBTF010000110.1 coordinate 6,810, forward strand.
CTGATAGCCTGTTGGCGAGATAATCCCACTGCACCGAGAATAAAGAAAGTGAGAATACAGAAAATTACATCGATCAAGGGAATGATATTAACCTGCACATCCTCTTGAATGCGGTGTTGATCATGCCATAATTTGAGCGGACGGGCTGTGATATGGCTACTTTTTGGCTTTTTGTGGTTAAGAGATTTAGTTTCGGCCATGCTTGATAAGGGAGAGATTTAGCGATCGAGAGGTTTTTCTAGGTTAGCACTGAGGGCGTATTGTTGGTCTTCTTGGTGTAACCAGCGTTGGCGGTAGATAATTTCTAAATCACTGCCGGCCTTGCGAAAAATTCGGGCTTGATTGAACCAGAGTCCCTGAAAAACACGATAGAAAGCGAGGCTAAAAATAGCGACAATTAGGCCGGTAGCGGTGGAAATTAAAGCTTCACTAATACCTAAAGTTACTCCCGCCGTCGAGGAAGTTCCCAGGTCACTTAATTGAATATTGGCCAAAGAGGTAATTAAACCGAGTACCGTCCCTAATAATCCTAACAGGGGAGAAAGGGCAATGACTGCCTCAAGGATTTTATCGCCCCGTTTCATTAGGGATAATTGTTCATCGGCAGCCGATTCGAGGGCAAAGTGAAAAACCTCTGGATCTGGATTTTCTAAGCGCAGGGGTGCGTAGAGATAGCTACCAATGGGGTGATTGCGGGAATCTCCGGCGACTTTTGCCGCCAAATCCCAGTTACGGATGGCGGATTCCATAATGCGATTTAAAATCTGGCCCTCACTGAGGAGAGTACGACTCCAAAACCAAATTCGTTCGATAATAGTGCTAAGAGCTAAAATAGACAGAAAAAGCAGCGGCCACATGGCCACTCCGCCTTTTTGGATTAAATCAGTTATACTCACGAGTTGTTTTGTTCCTCCAATACCGGGCGATTCGGGCTTGATTATTTAGTTTAAGATTTAAGTCGATCGATTGACATTTATACTTTTTATACCATTTTTCAAAAATCGTGCCATACTTAAGGCGTTTCTCCTAAAGATGAAGTATAACCTGATAGGGCATCCTCTACTGTCTCGGAGTCTCGACTAGGAAATTAATTCTGCACGACTACTTATAGCCGTTATCAATTTTTTAGCCGCCGGCTTTTTTTGATCACTTGCCAAAAACCCAACCTTCTGCTGCAAACTAACGTCGTCTCAACAAATTTTTCATCTCTCCCCAGATAGAAAGTTGACCACCTAGACTAGAGGGATGGGTGAAAATTCCCTGACGGGGACTGAATAAAAAGGCCAACATAAATAGGGTAAAAGCGACAAGCACGATCGCCGGTCCAGAGGGTAAATTCCAGTAATAACTTAAATACATCCCACTGATACTAGAAATAATACCCACACCCACACCTAAACCCATGACTTGATGGAGACGGGTAACTAAAAGATAAGCAGTGGCCGCGGGGGTAATCAAAAGGGACAAAACGAGGATTACTCCCACCGCTTGGAGACTAGCAACTATTGTCAGACCGATCAGGAGCATTAAGCCTAAATCTAATAAATTTACCGGTAAACCCGCCGCTTGCGCCCCGATTTTGTCGAAAGTGTAGAATAATAGTTCTTTATACAGGAGCAAAACGGTTAACAAAACGATAACGGCAATAATTAGGGTATCGCGGATGTCGGCAGCAGTAACACCCAGAATATTGCCGAAGAGAAAGTGATTCAGGTCAATTTTGTTGTTTTTTTGGATGAGAGTGATCAGGGTGATGCCAAGGGCAAAAAAAGCCGAGAAAACGATCCCCATGGCCGCATCTTCTTTGATTGGGGAACGATTACGGATCAAGTTAATCAGTAGAGTACTGACCATTGAGGCTAGTAAAGCACCCAGTAGCAGATTAAAATTACCAATAAAAGCGATCGCTAATCCGGGTAAGACCGAGTGACTGATGGCATCGCCCAAGAGGGCCAAACGTTGTACCATCAGGTAGGTTCCCACCACCGCACAAATGATCCCGACGATGATAGCTTCAATTAGGGATCTCTGCATGAAACTATACTGTAAGGGTTCGATTAATCCTGTTAATAGATTGTTGCCCATGAATCTGCCTTGGGGTTAAATTTTTCTGATTCTCGATCGAGGTTTTGCTCCTAGGGTCTATCTTCTGATCGGGGGAGAAGATAGGTTAGGATAATTAGGATTAATTGTAAGTTTTTTCGCTCCTAACCGCTGCCATGGATACCCCCGTTCTTTCCTCAACTTTTTTTCTGACTCTCCTGCTCATGGTGGGATTATTCTTTTTTATTCGCGGTTCCGTCAAAGAGCGTATCGAACAGCGTGTCTATCTTACCAGTACCAGTGACGACCAACTATTAGAACAACTGCGAGATTATTTTGACCGACGTTCCTATCAAGTCAAGGCGATCGAACCCGAACAGAATATTGTCAGATTACAGGGTTTTGTGCCGCCTAGCCCCTTTCTAGCGATATTTTTGACAATTTTGGCGGCCTTGGGTTTATTTTGCTTCTCACTGGTGTTATCGGTGTTATTTCCCGATACTAATCCCTATATTTTTGCTATTGTGGGTTTATCTCCCCTCGCGGGTGTTTTCTATTGGCAAAAAGTCGGCCGTTTAGAAGAAGTGGCTTTTAAAGTAGAAAGCAAATCTCAGCAAACGGAATTAACTGTCAAAGCCCATCGGGACGAGTTAAGACAACTACAAGATAGTTTAACCTTTCTAGAAAGACAATAAGCTTTTTATGCCCTATGAACGCCTAATTTATCTGGCCGATACCGATGCGGCCGGTGTGGTTTACTTTGCCCATCTTCTCTCGATCTGTCATGAAGCCTACGAGTTTTCTTTAGCACAATTTGGCATCAATATCAAGGATTTTTTCAAAGATTCTCCGGTTGCCCTACCGATTACTCAAGCGGAAATCCAGTTTTTTCGTCCCCTTTTTTGTGGCGATCAAATACAGATTGATTTCACTGCCCGATCCCTGAGCGAAAACGAGTTTCAATTGCAGTATAAAATTTATTTGGCTGAAATCATGGTCGCAAAAGCGAAAACTCGCCATGTGTGCATCGCTCCCACCGCTAGAAAAAGAATCCCTTTACCGGAATCTTTAAAACATTGGTTAGGATATTTATCAACCCTAGAGGAGACTGGTATTTAAGGGATGATTTGGGCAGATTTAACGATAATTTTAACTAGGGATTGGTGGCACAATGCTTGGCAATTATTTAACCTTAGCACCGGGAGGATTATCTGGAATTCTTTTCTGGCCTTTATCCCCTTTATCCTTAGCTTTTGGCTATTTCGGATCGCCCTCGATCGTTCCCTACTCTGGTGGTTAATTCTCTTAGTTTTCCTGCTTTTTTTACCCAATGCTCCCTATATTCTCACCGATAGCATTCATTTAATCGCCTATCTTCAGCAGGATTACGCCAAAAGTTTAATTTTTTTAGTTTTAATCCCCCAGTATAGCTTCTTTATTTTTATTGGCTTTCAGCTATACGTTCTCTCCTTACTTAATTTAAAAAGTTATTGTCAGCAAAGTCAGCTAAATTCAGCAGTTTTACCCCTAGAAATAACTCTCCATTTTTTAAGTGCGATCGGTATTTATCTAGGGCGTTTTCTCCGGCTGAATAGTTGGTATCTAATCACTCAACCGCAGCAACTATTCTGGAGTTTGCAGAATTTACTGACTCAAAAACCTTTGATATTCATCTCTATCTGTTTTTTAATTATTTGGCTACTATACGAAATCAATAAAAGGCTTTACAATCGATTTTTTGGCTACAATTAACGCCTATCGGGGATTTCGACCCTCTCCTAGTCTCTTTCCGATTAATCAAAAGATAGTAGGAAGACAGAGATCAATTGGCCGCACCGATATTATGATCATGATCAATATTTTTTCTCTCTCATCCCCATGACAAGCACTGATCAATCTCAACCCCTGCCTAGGGATGACTATTTTCACTACCAAAATTGTTGGTATCCTGTGTTATTTGTGCAGGATTGGCAAAAAAATCCCTACTCTTTCTCTCTTTATGGGCAACCATTGCTAATATTTCGCGATCAGCAGGGAAAATGGGGCTGTTTGCTTGATCGCTGTCCCCATCGCTTGGCTAAACTCTCCACAGGACAGATGATCGCTGGGCGTTTAGAATGTTTGTACCATGGTTGGCAGTTCGAGACGGATGGAAAATGTTCCCATATTCCCCAACTGCCAGCCAATACCCCGATTCCCCGCAATGCCAAGGTTAAATCCTATGGGGTGGTGGAACGTCAGGGAGTCCTCTGGGTTTGGTTAGGAGAAGAGGAAACAGCGAAAGAAAGCGATATTCCTATCATCAAAGACCTAGAAGACCCCAATTGTGTCCATACCGATTATGTCATCGATTTTCCCTACGAACAGGGCTATTTACTCGAAAATCTCCTCGATCCCGCCCATGTTAATATTAGCCATGATCGCAGCGAATTCGGGGCAAAACGGGAAAATGCTCAACCGTTAGCCTTCCAAATCCTCGAAATCTCGGCGCGGGGAATTCGCAGTCAGTGGCGCAATAGCCGCAATCCGCAGGAAAGCTGGAAATATCTGGATTTTATAGCCCCTAATCTCGTTCATTATCGTTTTTCTCTGCCTAATCCCGATTGGTGTGCTGGATTGGCTTTATACGGGATTTCTCTCAGTCAAGGTCGTTCTCGCTTACTGATGCGACGTTACCAAAATTTTGCCGTTAACTCCCGTCAATACCGTTGGCGCTGGTTGGAACATCTGCGTCAAAGTCGCATCCTCGAAGATGATCTGCCTTTAATTCAAAGTCAGCAGCAAATGGTGGAAAAGTCAAGAGATAGTTTACAAAAATTATACTTACCCTTAAAAAGTTCCGATGCCTTGGTGATTGAGTTACGTCAATGGTTCGATCGCTATGGGGACTCTTTCCCCTACTATCAAGGCTACACCAGCCAGCGGACAACGGCGATCGATTTATCCGATCCTTTACCGCTCGATCGCTATTCTCGTCACACTGTCCACTGTCGCACCTGTAGCACTGCCCATGAAAAAATGGTAAAAACTAAACAAATCGCAATTTTAATGGGGATATTATTAGCTTTACTGGCAATTTTATCCCCAAATCAGTCTATCTATCAAATTACTGCCCTTATTTTCGCAATTTTGGCTTTAGCAATAGCGATCGCTGCCAATTACACCCGCAGAAAATTTGAACGCACCTATGAGAAAAAAGCCCATACCAAACTACACTAATAAGTAGGGCTTGCTGAAAAAGTTTATTGGTGGGGTCAGGAGTCAGGAGAGTTAGGGATAAGATTTCTACTACAAAAATCTGCCTAAATCGAATTCGGTTGTGGCAGTAATTTCTCGAAAACGTTCTTGACTGATAATTAACAATAATCTTTCAGTATAATCCACCGCACCGCGCAATTCTCGTTCTAATCTTGCTAAACCAGCGTTGGCATATTCCTCGAAAATTGTCACTCGCAAAGCTTCCGAATCTACCCCGTGGGGAGAAAGAATTTTCGTGTCTTGGAATTCATTGACTGCCAATAATTTGATTAGGGTATCATAGCCACGAGAAATAAAAATTTCCAGGTTAATAGGTGAGGGTTCCTTCGCTACATTTTCTATCGCCACCCTCTCCTGATATTTTACCCCTAAAGCCGCCGCAAAAGCGATGACATCAGCATAGGTTTGAAAGGGTCCAATTCCCTGATTAAAATTAACTAAGGACTGGACAAATTCCCCTTTATCTCTAGCAATACGCACTCGATGAATGGACATATTTATCAAGTAAAAAGTAAAAAAGGTTACAAAATTCAGGAGATAGGAATTGGTAGTATTTATGAACTAATTTTTCTATCCCCTACCCGCTAATAAATGATAACTGCTTTAAGGATAAGTTTTAATTAGTCCTTTAGCTTGGTAAACATGAAATTGTTCGATGGTGACACCACCGCGCTTGATCGGAATGACAGCTACTTTAGTTATATCTTGGAAATAGGGACGGTAGCGATCGATTATTTCCGGTCTTTCTAGAGAACTATTCGTAGTAATTAATAAACCATTTTTACCAATCCATTCTTGAGGATTAAACCAAATTTGATAACCCCTTTTATCGTTGTTAAAACAGGTGACGGGAATAGGAACTAGGGGATAGAGAGCCATATCTAGCCATGCTGTCACATAAAAACTATGGGTAAAAACGAAGCTAGAATCTTTTAAGAGTTCTAATAATTCGGGCGAATTAGCAAAGCCTTGGCGCAGTTGATTGATATCGACAATTTCCCGAGAAGGGTCTTGTTCTGGGGCAATAATTCCCCCAAAAATTGCGTATTGACTAGGTTTTTGGAAAGTGCCAAAAGTAACGTGAAGCATTGCTATAGATAAAACAGTAACGATAAAAATTCCTGACCCCCATAACCATCTTTTTACCCAGATTCGAGAAGATTGCTGCCAAGTATTGGCCTTTTCTCCTAATAAAATTGTGCAGGACCAGAACCCGGGTAAAATCCAACTAGGGGCGAGATAATGGGAAGCCCCCACATAAATCATTCCCAGGATTAAAGGCAGAGAAACCGAGAGAATTAACCATTTTTTTACTGATTCTTCTTCTCGATGAAAAAATCTTTTTTTCGAGATAAAATTAGGCACTTGTTCGGCAAAGCTTTTAAATGTCACCCACCACATCGGCAGACCGAAAGGAGGAAACATCGTGGCGATACTAATGCCAACAACCGAGAGAATACCGAGAATATTAAAGGTTTTGGGTTCTCCAGAAAAACGGTCTTCTAAATGAAAGCGAAAGGAAATCCAATCATGGTTAATATTCCAGTAGATAATCGGCAATAAAGTTATCAAAAAGAGAATAAATCCTAATCCCAACCAAGGGGATCTAAATACAGGCCAATAGCGGGGAGTGGTCAGACAAAATAAAACTAAACCAAAGCCCAAAATAAAGCCGTGATATTTACTTAAAACCGCCAATCCTACGGCAAGTCCAATATAAGCGAGACGATAGCTAGGATGATAGTTTTTTTCCCGAATTGGCCAGAATTCTTGGGCAGCTAAATAGACTGTTAATGACCAAAAAAAGATTAAAGGACTATCTGGCTGCGAAAGAATCCCGAAGACGATCCCATAGATGGGGATAAGAGTGGCGATCGCTAAAGTCATTCTGGCGACCGGCAGACTGAACAATTTTAAAGCCGTCAGATACAGCAAGCAGAGGCTGCCAGTATAGAGGAGGAGAGTCCCGAAGCGAATGGTAAATTGATTGACTAATCCGGTGATCCAAGTCCCAAAACCCGTGGAAATCGCTACTATTGGCGGATGATCGAAATAACTCCAATCTAGATTATGGCTGTAAACGTAATAATATGCCTCATCGTAACCGGGATAAAGCCCCAAGGCGATGATTATTCTAAACAGGAGTCCACCGATGAGCAGATAAACGGCCAGGCGATCGCTAAGTATTTTGGTCAAAATTCTTACCTCATTTCATCGCTAAAACTGATGTTAGAGACGGGAGATTTTTGGGGTTGCCAGATTCGAGATTTGTGCATCTATGGCAAGGTTAGATTTAAGTGTGATCTTTAGTTACTATATCACCAACTCTGTCATCTCTTAGCCCTTGGCTATCAGCAAACTCTCCCCAGGCGTTGCTGATTTGCGATCTGAAAGTAAGATTAAGGGAACGGGTAACGGTAAAATGATGTTAAGTAAGTGTTTGTAATTAGGGTTTGCTGAATAAATCTAAAAACTCTGTTGGATAATACCATTTTTCATAAGTAATGGCAGAAATGGTTAATCGCCCTCACCCCCCCTGCCCCCCCCGACATCGGGTTGGTGGCGCAAATAAGGCTATGATAAACTAGAATACAATAGCTATTCTAAATCAATAAGAATATGCACATCATCAGCCGTACAAAACTGCGGCAATTTTCTGGAAAACACGCCGAGGCTGTTAATGCCATTAATACTTGGTATAAAATTGCTAGTAAAGCAGAGTGGAAAAACCTGGCTGAAGTTCAAGCTGTGTATTCTCAAGCGGAAGCTGTTGGTAATTTCACGGTCTTTAATATCAAAGGTAATCCCTATCGTCTAATTGTAGATAGCGTTTACAAAGACCAAGTAATTTACATCAAGTACATTTTGACTCACGCGGAGTATGACAAAGATGAGTGGAAAAATGACCCTTACTTTAAACCGTGATACCTACGGAAGGTTACTAGCCGAGTATCTACCAAAAGTGATAGAAAACGAGGCAGAAAACGAACAGGCTATTAACCTAGCTGAGGCCTTATCTCATCGAGAAAATCGCAGTCTAGAAGAAACCACTTTGTTAAATTTACTCTTGACTTTAATCGAAAAGTACGAACAAGATCATTATCCCCTTGAAGAATCAGAACCCCATTCAATACTCTGGGAACTCATGGAAGCTAACAACTTACAAAAAAAAGATTTATCAGATATACTAGGTTCAAAAACAATAGTTTCTGATATTCTTATTGGCCAACAAATAATAACAGAAAAACAAGCTGTAAAGTTAGGACAGTTTTTTCACGTTGACTCAAGTTTATTTTTAAGTAGGTAGGCGTTAAAAA
>NZ_JADBTF010000111.1:0-3363 GCF_020246295.1 Microcystis sp. M090S1
ATTCGGGCAATAACCTATCGGTGAAACCGTAGATTTTCCATCCGAATGCTTCGCCCCTACAGGACGCGGGCTGATGAAGACGCAAGGTTTTGAAGCACGATTCTCTCAAAATCTTGCACCTGTTTCCAGAGAAAAGCCAGAAAGCCCCTACCTTGCCTACATTTCACATTTATTCAGCAAATCCTACATAGTAATAATTTTAAGGTTTAGTGCCTTGGCCGTAAAATTCCAGTTCTCTAGCTGATTGCGGTTTGGCTTACTATTAAAAATTGTTTTGATCTAAGATTGAATCAGCAATATTGTATTGGGAGTATCAAACAATGGAACCAGTTTCTCTGATTGTCGCCGCCTTGACTGCCGGTGCGGTTGCTGCGGCTAAAGATACGGCGGAAAAAGGTGTTAAAGATACATATCAAGGTTTGAAAACCTTGATTAAGCGTAAGTTTGCTAATGATGCTTTAGCACAGGCAATGGTAGAGGCAAAACCAGAGGATATCAAGAAAGCTGAAGGTTTGTTAAAAGATAAAATTGTCGAAGCGGGGGTTGATAAAGATAATGAAATCACTAAATTAGCCCAAGATTTACTAGACAAGCTCCAAGAACAACGGCTCTTCTCTACTTTGTGTGATAAGCACTGATTATCATTCGTAGGAGTCTTGCTAGGCAAGGCTTTGAAGACTATATTTCTATAAAATTATCCCTATTCTTCTTCCCTCCACACAGAAACCAGAAGAGCCGAACAACCCGGTGGACAACAAATTATCACCCAAAATATCAGTAATGTTAAATATGCTGCTACCTCTGGCACGGGTAATGCTAGTATTAGCGGCATCACCGAGCATGGCACATCTAAGGATGACTGAGACTGTATTTTAATTAATCAGGATGGTTGATATGTCAGAACCAAGCGAAATTCAACAAAATATTACAGAAGCTCAATATGCTGCTACCTCTGGGACTGGCAATGCAACCATCACGATTACCAATTACTATTATCGAGAAGAAGCAAGAATAGCCCCTGCTGATTCTGCCGATGTTGCCGATGATAATCTGCCCTGTCCCTATCGTGGCTTGTTTCATTTTGGTCCAGGAGATGCAGAATACTTTTTTGGGCGCAAAAGCTTTATTAAAACCCTATTTCAGGCAACCCAAACCCGTAATTTTATCCCCCTATTAGGTGCGTCGGGAAGTGGTAAATCCTCGGTGGTTTTTGCGGGATTAGTCCCTAAATTGCAACAAGAAAGTCACTGGCAGTTTACCCATTTTCGTCCCGGTTCTGACCCTTTTCATGCCCTAGCTTTAGCATTAGTTCCCCTTTATACAACTAATTTAAATGAGACAGAACGCCTCGCCCAAGCGCGTCAGTTAGCCAATTATTTGCGTGATGGCGATATTTCTTTAGCTGACGTTGTTGCCCAAATCCAACAGAATTATCCCAGTGAACGGGTGCTGGTAATTGCCGACCAATTTGAGGAACTTTATACCCTCTGTCCTGATGAAACAATCCGTCGTAATTTTCTCGATAAATTAACTACATCCCCTTTTGAAAGGGTAGGAATGGTGTTGGTATTAACTATGCGGGCCGATTTCTTGGGGAATGCTCTTTCCTATCGTCCCTTTGCCGATGTCTTACAAAATACTGACTTGAAATTGGGGCCGATGAACCGAGAAGAACTCACAGAAGTTATTGAAAAACCGGCGCAAAAATTGGGGGTGACATTTGAAGCGGGACTGGTGGAGCGCATCCTCGATGATGTGGAGAGTGAGCCGGGGAATTTGCCATTACTAGAGTTTGCCTTAACGGAATTGTGGCAGCGGCGACAGGGCCAACAGTTAACCCATCTGGCATATACAGAAATTGGCCAAGTGCAGGGTGCTTTGGCCCGCCATGCCAATGAAGAATATGACAAGCTGAGTGAGGCGCAACGGGAACAGGTGCGGCGCATTTTCATCCAATTGGTACGCCCAGGGGAAGGCACAGAAGATACGCGGCGGCTGGCGACAAAAGCGGAATTAGGGGCGGTAAATTGGGCGCTGGTGAAACAACTGGCGGATGCGCGTTTAGTTGTCACCAGTCGCAGTGAAGAGGCACAGGTGGAGACGGTGGAAGTGGTGCATGAAGCACTGATTCGCAATTGGGGGGAATTGCGGGGCTGGATGGATACAGACAGGGTTTTTCGCGCTTGGCAGGAGCGTTTGCGGGGGGCGATGGGGCAATGGCAAAAGACGCAGGGGGATGAAGGCTCATGGTTGCGCGGGGCGGCGTTGGCGGAGGCGGAAGAACAATTGAAGAAACGCCCAGAAGATATCAGCCAAAGTGAACAGGATTTTATCAGGCAGAGTCTCCAAGAGCGAGAACGGATAAAACAAGCCGAAGCAGCCCGCAGGCGGCGCGAAATTAGAACCGCTTGGGGGATTGCGGCGGGTTCCTTGGGGGCGGTGGTGGTTAGTATGGGATTGGGTTTGATGGCTTGGAAACAAACACAACAAGCGGAACTCAATCTGGCAAATGCTCGCGGGTTTTCTTCCTTATCTTTGTTTGATAGAGGAAAAGAATTAGAGGCTTTCGTTGAAGCAATTAAGGCAGGAAAAACTCTACAAAAGCAGCAGGCATCCGACAAGGAGGTGATGAATGCCTTACAGGAACTTCTCAACCGGAAAAGTGAACGCAATCGCTTAGAAGGGCATGGTAGCTATGTCCATAGCGTTAATTTTAGTTGCGACGGCAAGACTTTGGTGAGCGGTAGTGATGACAAAACTATCAAACTCTGGAATGTAGAAACAGGCCAAGAAATCCGCACCCTCAAGGGGCATAATGGCCCTGTCTATAGCGTTAATTTTAGTCCTGACGGCAAGACTTTGGTGAGCGGTAGTGATGACAAAACTATCAAGCTCTGGAATGTAGAAAAACCCCAAGAAATCCACACCCTCAAGGGGCATGATGACCGTGTCAGAAGCGTTAATTTTAGTCACGACGGCAAGACTTTGGTGAGCGGTAGTGATGACAAGACTATCAAACTCTGGAATGTAGAAACAGGGAAAGAAATCCGCACCCTCAAGGAGCATAATGGCCCTGTCTATAGCGTTAATTTTAGTCCTGACGGCAAGACCTTGGTGAGCGGTAGTGATGACAAAACTATCAAACTCTGGAATGTAAAAACAGGCCAAGAAATCCGCACCATCAAGGGGCATGATGGCCCTGTCTATAGCGTTAATTTTAGTCGCGACGGCAAGACTTTGGTGAGCGGTAGTGGTGACAAGACTATAGCGGTGTGCAGTCGTATGAGGTACAGTGTCACGAGCTATAAACCATGCTAGGCAAAGCTTGGTCTGTATCTCACTCAAGCGCTTACCGCTATATCA
>NZ_JADBTF010000112.1:0-2987 GCF_020246295.1 Microcystis sp. M090S1
GAATTTGAAAATAAAGAAGCACTGGAAAAAGTAGTCAATCAGCTTTTAAATGAAGGGGGATTGATTATTAAATGGAGTAGAAAACTTAAAAATAAGGGTAATGCTGTCAATGTAACTTAAATGCGTAAAAGCTTACTAATCAGAAAAGCCGGTCATCCCTGTCTTGGGAAGAACCGTTCAGCTTGTTAAACGCTCAAATAACTATTAACTTATATAACGAAACAACAAAATACAAGATATTTTTGACTACGATCGAGTTGTAGAAATAGTCTAAATGACCGAATAACACAGATCCCGTTTTCAAAATACGAGAAAAGAAGAAACAGAAACAACAATAGGTACTTAGTGGGGGCCAGTTCATTGATGGGTTTCTCGAACTGTTGGATATGGCAATATTATTCTAATAGTGGAATGAGGTTTAAAACCTGAAGTCTAGTTGTTACGGGTTAGATAGATAAAATCATTCTGCTGTCGGATTATAAATTCTATTTGAGTCTGGAATTCTGTTATCTAGATAAAGTTGTATGTTGTGGAATGACTACTCCATTCCCGCTCTTAAATTGCCCATTGCCTGGGTTCACAAACATTAACACGACAAGGCTTGTCGGTTGGGTCGTGTTGCTGCGGGAAGGAAGTAAACCCTCTCATCACCCTCGTTTTCTCTTGATAATTATCTGTCACCGGACTCTTTCTCTACAACGCCTCACGAGGAGAATTATACAGGTATGAACAACGGCACCAATTCGAGTCAAGCTCTCGATCGGCAAATATTCTTCAATGATTCTCTAATCATGAATCCCCTTGAATTCGATCGAGATTTGTCCTTATCCACAGACGATTTATTTAACCCTCATCGTCAAAATGATCCCGAACAATTGCCGGGGTCAGTAGTACCGCCTTCGATTACCCCCGCTTCCGAAAAATTACCGGGGTCAGTAGTACCGCCTTCGGTTACCCCCGCTTCCGAACAGTTGCCAGGATCGGTAGTACCACCTTCGATTACCCCCGCTTCCGAACAGTTGCCAGGATCGGTAGTACCACCCTCGATTACCCCCGCTTCCGAACAGTTGCCAGGATCGGTAGTACCACCCTCGATCATCCTCGTCGCCAATCAATCATCCGAGTCAGTAGAAACCTCTTTAGTTCCTCTATCAATTGACGTACAGAATCGACTCATGGCTGACGCTCGAACGGCGACAATTAATGTTACTTATCATAACTATACCCCTCAAGCACAAGCGGCTTTTCAGTATGCGGTCAGTATCTGGGAATCTATTATCGTCTCAACTATCCCGATTGCCGTTGATGCCTACTGGCAACCCTTAGATCCTTCGATTCTCGGCCGAGCAAGCCCCAATCTCTTTTGGAGAGAATCCCCCGGAACACGACCGAATACATGGTACACATCAGCCCTGGCTAATCAGCTAGCAGGTCGAGATCTTGCGCCTAACGATGGGGATATGACCTCCGAGTTAAATAGCACTGCCAACTGGTATTTCGGTACAGATGGCAAGACTCCAGCCAACCAATATGATTTTGTCACCGTCGCTCTGCACGAAATATTACACGGTTTAGGAAACATTGGCTTGATGGACTACAGTGGCGGTCAGGGAAGTTGGGGATTGGGTACGGGCTTTCCCGGTATCTATGATCGCTTTACAGAAAATGGTGCGGGGCAAAGCCTCATTAATACGAGCTTATTCCCTAACCCGTCTGTTGCCCTCGGTAATCAACTAACCAGCAACAACCTTTTCTTCGATGGACCTAATGCTGTAGGGGCGAATAATGGAATCCGTCCGAAACTTTACGCCCCTAGTCAATGGCAACAAGGTTCTAGTTACGCCCATCTTGACGAACTGACTTATCCCCGGGGCAATCCTAATTCCTTAGATACACCCTATTTTAGCCTAGGTGAAGCGATTCACGACCCGGGCCCCATCCCCCTAGGAATCTTAAAGGATGAAGGCTGGAATCTTGCTCCTTCCCCTCCCCCCCCTACTCCTCCTTGTCCCGACCCCTTAACTTGTCCCGTCTACCGTTTTTACAATCCGATTTCCAGAGGACATTTCTTTACCCTCAACCCAGCAGAAAAAGATAATGTCATCGCTCATCCCGAATGGCAATATACCTTTGAAGGAGTTGGTTTTCAAGCCGCCCAATCCCCTGGTAATAATCTATTTCCCGTTTTTCGCTTCTATAACCCGATTTCCAGAGGACACTTCTTCACGATCGATCCAGCAGAAAGGGATACTGTCAACGGTCATCCCGAATGGCAATATAACTTTGAAGGAATTGGCTTCTATGCTTACGGAGCGAGTGCCAGTCTAGGATCGGATGTTTTCCGCTTCTATAACCCGATCTCCAGAGGACATTTCTTTACGACTAATCCAGCCGAAAGGGATAATGTCTTGGCTCATCCTGACTGGAGCTATACCTTTGAAGGGGTTGGTTTTGAAGCAACACGATAGTAATTCTTGTTATCTTTCGATTGATTTTCAAGTTTTGTCGTCGTCAATAGTATGGTTCTTCGGTTTTTGTTATGCAATGGACGGGGTTATAAGGAATGAAACCCTTATAGAGACAGACATTGCTGCGATTTTGGTCAATTGTTTTCGCTCTAGAACGAACTAATCAATAGAACTCTTGCCAGATAAGGATTTAGTCGATTCACGCCCCCCGATCGAACCATACCACCCACATTCCGCACCCTAAGTGTCACAACGTCTCAAAAGAGGAAGGGGCGTGAGTCAAAATACTTATCTAGAGGAGTGAGTTGGCGGCAAGCTGCCAGCAACTAAGCCGAAAATTTCAGAGTTCCCCCGGTCATTCTCAATAAACAGTGCTTATTGAGAATGGACGGGCAATCAGACTTAACATCTAGGGGGAGATGTTCCAGTTGCTCGCTTTGTTTTCTCACCCCTGGAAGTCAATCCATCTGGTCAAGATAAGAGATAATATTCCTGGCAAGGTTTGGGAAAAAATCTCAA
>NZ_JADBTF010000113.1:0-6046 GCF_020246295.1 Microcystis sp. M090S1
ACCTGTTAAAATCCGATGTTAGTGCAAGAAAATAGGATTGGGACATTCAAAAACCTTACATTATTCTTCTTGTAGTACAAAACTGGCACAAAAAACAAGGGCAACAAAGCCTGAAACGACCGGCTACTGACTCGGAGACTCCTGACTCCTAACCCCACCAATACACTTTTTCAGCAAACCCTATTTAGGATTTGCTGAAAAACTTTTTCGGCAAACCCTAACTATAGGCTCAAGCTCACTTTTTCACTAGCTTGGGCAACTCTCGAAAACGTTGGCGTAAACTCTCGATATTAGCCGATTTACCGCCATAACGCCAATCAACGTAGGCGCGAGTAATCTCCTCGATAATATTCGCCACCGGGGGCGGTTGGACGCTGCGGGCGGCGGTGGCGTATTCTAAAGGGGTTTGAGCGGGATGTTTGCCATAACCGGCTTCTGTTAAGATTCCTAACATTTGCTGGTATAAACGCTCGATCGGTGGTAGTTTTGCCAACTTGCGACCCCGACGCCAACGATGGAACTGTCCCCATCCTAACCAACCAGCGTAAGCGAAGACGACCCCCACTAAACCTCCGAGAATTCCCCCTAAAAGACTGCTGGAAATAAAGCGCCATAACCATGCCAATAACTTACCGATAGTGACGATAACATTTTCCCAAATCAGACCGAGAAAACCCGTTACTGGAGAGGGCAACCATCCGGCTACCCATTGCCAAAATTGCTTGAGGACGCTAAAAGGTTCCGCTTCCTCAAAGGATGGGGGAATTAATTCGTGGCCCGGGATAGGATCGAAATTGTACCAACCGTAACCCGGAAAAAACACCTCTGTGATGGCGTAAGCGTCCGTATTTTGGACAACATAAAAGCCAGTGAAAGGATTAAACTGGCCAGGAGCAAAACCGGTGGCTAATCGGGCAGGAATACCGATCGAGCGTAACATAATCGTTAACACGGTGGAAAAATGATCGGCGTAACCCCCCTGAAAACGAAACAAAAAGGCCGAGACTAAATCCTCATTTTCGGCTAAAAAGGGCAAATCGGTTTTTAATTCATAGTTTTGCTTTAATGCTTGGGCCAAATATAGGGCCTTCTCGTAGGGAGAGGTTAACGGTGTGGGAGATTTTGCCAGCAATTCCTCGGTTTTTCGGCGGACTTTCGGGGCAATTTCGGCAGGAATTTGTAAATAATACTTGAGAATAGCCTTCGGGTAAGTTTCTGGGGCCGATCGCAGTTGGCTGCGATTGCGTTCCGGCACTTGTGAGATTACAGTATAAGTTAGCCCTTCCGCTAACCCCCCCGGCGACCTTAAGCTATTTTCTCGGTCTAAAGATACCTGTCGGGTAGGAAAAAAGAGAAACTGAGGCGAAGTAAGAGCGGGGATAATATTCGGTAAACTGGAGACAATGCTGTAAGTTTGGACTACCTGATGGGTTTTTGCCTGGGTTGCAGGTAGCGGCACAAAAAAGCGATAGGACCAACTACTGCGATTTAAATCCTCTACTTCTTGATCTCGCGAGATTTGCCACCCTTGACCAGTATAGCGATCAAAGGCCATGGCCCGCCAGAATCCGGGGGCTTGAGAACGTACCCGCATGACTGTCTGGGGAGTCATACTTCCCCGCAAATTTTGGTTGATTTGGGGGTTAAAACCGTAATAAAAGGTAGGATCTAGCTGTCCTGACCCTGTAGTGGGACTATTACCGCCATTTACGCCACCATTCCCCGTTTCACCCTCGCGCACATAGCCGGGGTTAACGATTTGTCTGTCTCCCTGTTCAAAATCCTGATTTTCCATACCTCCTGGACTATTGACGGGAAAAGATTGAATTTGATAACCCGGAAAACGCGGCATCAGGGCAAAAATTGTCAATCCCAAGAGGAGAATGGTCAGAAAGAAAATCCCGAAACGTTTGGGAGAAAGGGGAGAATTTGGCGGGGAAACTAATTTTTTTGTGGCTAGATGCGGGGGTTTCTTTGAGAAGAAAGGGAGACTCTGATTGAGATTATCTAAACCTAAACGAGAACGATAGTCTAAAACTAGGGTAGGTAGGGATAAAAGCAGAAAGAGGATTAACCAAGGCGCAAAAGCGAGGGTTTGGGAGATTGTCCCAGCGACTCCCAAGAGAATTAAACCGATTACCATAGAATACCCTAAATCTTTGCGTCGGGGCAGGTCAAAACTATGGAGAATTTGCAGTTGAATTAATAATTGTGTTAAGGCAATGCGACTATCCTGCATCGCAACGATATTACCCAAGAATAGCGCCAACACCACTAACATTCCGATCGCTATACAGAATTTTGCCCCGATATTGCGCTTTTTCCTGCGTCGCCAACTCCAGATTCCGCCGATAATACTGAGAGGAACGGCCCAAATACCGGTATAACTATCAGTAGCCACATCGGTGGCGATAATACCGACGATTACTAAAGCTTGCACCAGAATTCTTAAAATAATCGATTCCTCGGTTTCTGGCAAGGGAGAAGATTCTATCTTTTGCCAGAGGGTTTTTAAGGAAGGTCTTGGACGAGCGGCACTGCTAACCATAGGGTAAATTGGGAGAAGGATCAAAAAGTTAATTTTATGTTTCCCAGTTCTAATCTCGATCGCTCCATGAGGTAAAGTGGATTTTAGATGTCAGGAGTCAGGAGACAGGAGACAGGAGACAGGAGACAGGAGAAGGGAGCAGGGGAGATAGGGAGAAAAAAGCTGATAACTGATAACTGATAACTGATTACTGACCTATGATAGCCGTTACCAAGCCTGAAATTTTACCGTTACTTCATCCCCTGATTGGACAATTAGCCACGGCAATTCTGTCCCACTGGGAAAATTATCTTGATTTGTCGCCCTTTGAGTTGCCGGAAGGTTTAGGCTATGTGGAGGGACGTTTAGAAGGGGAAAAATTAATTATCGAGAATCGCTGCTATCAAACTCCCCAGTTCCGCAAAATGCACCTAGAACTGGCTAAACTGGGCAATGGTTTGGATATCCTTCACTGTGTCATGTTCCCCCGTCCAGAATATCCGCTGCCGATGTTCGGATGTGATATAGTCTCTGGCAAAGCGGGAATCAGTGCCGCTATTGTGGATCTTTCTCCCACCAGTGTCGATAAAACCCTCTCTAGTGCCTATAATCAAGCTTTAGCGGCTCTACCTGGGGCTGATTTCGCCCAAGCTCGTGATTTGCCGCCTTGGGGTCATATTTTCTCCGAATATTGTCTGTTTATTCGTCCCGAAACCGCCGCCGAGGAACGACAATTTTTACAAAGAGTAACAGATTTCTTGACAATTCACTGCAAATGTGCTAAGGCAAGTCAGCCTCTTTCCGGGGAAGAAGCGCGCATTTATTTACAGGGACAACGGGATTATTGTAGTCAACAGCAAAAAAACGATAAAACTCGGCGTGTACTAGAAAAAGCCTTTGGTTGGGAATGGGCAGAGCGTTATATGACGGGTGTTCTCTTTGATTTGCCCGATTAAACTGAACTATCCCTTTCCCCCTTGCTACTAGGGTTGATTCATCGTAGGGTTGATTCATCGTAGGGTTGATTCATGAATCAACCCTATCCTTAATAAGGGGGGAGCCGACAATTTTTAACACCTACCCACTTATTTAGAGATTTTCTGCAACCTCATCGCTATTTTTCCCATTTTTGAACTCTTAAAAATTAATTAGGCCAGAAGTCTCTTGAAACTTAACAATATTAATAGACAAAGACAGGAAAATAATTGCTAGATTGATTTAGGTACAGTTAACTGTAACCGCGAGAAGAAGAGAAAAAAAGCGGTTTTCCCAGGTAAAACCACCAAAAAGCCGTAGCTTAATTTCTCGATTCTGACGATTAAATAAATATTAAAAAGTCGGACATAAATTCTGTTGTCTATCTTAAGAAATGTAAATTGCCGCAATTCTTACTGACGACCGACTCCTGACTCCTGACTCCTTACCCCACAGTTAACTTTACTTTTGTCCAACTACTTAAAACAGCCGATGAATCTAACGAACTTTCCTTGGTTAACTGCCATCATCCTTTTTCCCATCGTCGCCGCTTTATTAGTTCCCATAATTCCCGATAAAGACGGTAAAACCGTGAGATGGTTTGCTCTGACGGTGGGATTAATCGACTTTGCCCTAATTATCTACGCTTTCTATACCAGTTACGATTTCGCTAATCCCAATCTGCAATTAGTGGAAAGTTACCAATGGTTGCCCGAAATTGACCTAAGATGGTCCTTAGGAGCCGATGGCCTCTCCATGCCTCTGATTATCTTAACGGGATTTATCACCACTCTGGCTATCTTAGCGGCTTGGCCGGTGACTTTTAAACCGAAACTATTCTACTTCCTAATGCTGTTGATGTACGGGGGACAGATTGCGGTGTTTGCCGTACAGGATCTGTTACTGTTCTTCCTCGTCTGGGAATTAGAATTAGTCCCCGTCTATCTCATCCTCTCCATTTGGGGCGGTAAACGCCGTCTCTACGCGGCCACCAAATTTATCCTTTACACCGCCGGAGGCTCTCTATTCATCCTTGTAGCGGCGCTGACGATGGCTTTTTATGGCGATACCGTCTCCTTTGACATGGTGACTATTGCTGGCAAGGATTTCCCCCTGAAACTGCAATTATTCCTCTACGCCGGTTTTCTGATTGCCTACGGGGTAAAACTGCCGATTTTCCCCCTCCATACTTGGCTACCGGATGCCCACGGCGAAGCCACTGCCCCCGCCCATATGTTACTAGCGGGAATTTTGCTTAAAATGGGTGGTTATGCGCTCTTACGGATGAATATGGGGATGTTACCCGATGCTCACGCCGTTTTCGCTCCCGTTTTGGTGATTTTAGGGGTAGTTAATATTATCTACGCCGCCTTAACCTCCTTTGCCCAACGCAATCTTAAGCGCAAAATTGCCTATTCTTCCATCTCTCACATGGGATTTGTGCTGATTGGCATGGCTTCCTTTACCGATATTGGTACAAGCGGGGCGATGTTACAGATGATTTCCCACGGACTGATTGGGGCGAGTTTATTCTTTATGGTCGGTTGTACCTACGATCGCACCCATACCCTGATGTTAGACGAGATGGGCGGTGTCGGCAAGAAAATGAAGAAAGTTTTTGCCATGTGGACTACCTGTTCCCTCGCTTCCCTGGCTTTGCCCGGGATGAGCGGTTTTGTGGCGGAATTAATGGTATTTATCGGTTTTGCCACCAGTGATGCCTATAGTCCCACTTTCCGCGTTATTATCGTCTTTTTAGCGGCTATCGGTGTCATTCTCACCCCGATTTATCTCTTGTCCATGTTGCGAGAAATTCTCTACGGGCCGGAAAATAAGGAATTAGAAGAACACCATGCCCTAGTGGATGCGGAACCCCGGGAAGTCTTTATCATCGCTTCTCTATTAGTGCCAATTATCGGCATTGGACTCTATCCCAAAGTGGCCACGACGATTTACGATGCTACCACCAATAAATTAACCGCCCTAGCGCGTAATTCCGTCCCCAGTTTAGTGCAACAGGCAAAGGCAAAAACCGCTAGTTTCTCCCTTTATTCCCTAAAAGCACCCGAAATTTAAATGTAGGGTGGGTTAGGCGACGACAAGTTAAGCAGTTAACCAATAATTAAAAATTCGCCGTAACCCACCACATTATTGATCAAGAGAGGACTTATCAGGAATAAGTAGCTTTAACAGAAACAATATCTGACTTATTTCGGAACGCATAGCTCTGATCTCACCTTCAATCACATCAAAGCGTTTTGATATTGAATTCTTGTCATAATCAATAGGCATCGAGTCTTGAGTAGATAGATTGTTGAGTTTATTAGCAAGAGCTGCCCAACTATTAGCTTTTAATCCAAAATAATACTTAGCTTCATTTAGCGTTCTAAACTGCTGCTTAAGAGTAAGCTTTTACGCATTTAAGTTACATTGACAGCATTACCCTTATTTTTAAGTTTTCTACTCCATTTAATAATCAATCCCCCTTCATTTAAAAGCTGATTGACTACTTTTTCCAGTTCTTCTTTATTTTCAAATTCTCGA
>NZ_JADBTF010000114.1:0-11298 GCF_020246295.1 Microcystis sp. M090S1
CACCCCACACCCTGCCCCCAGGAAAAACTTTTTCAGCAAACCCTAAATACCTTAAAAATTGACAGCAATCGCACTATAGCAAAATGACAAAACCTTCCTGAGTAAAATGTTTATCATGGGTCAATATCTCGATAGTTTCCAGTTCTCGCATCGTCTGCATAGAGATACAATCAATGAGACTATATTCTTTGTCAGGACGATTTTGGTAAAGAGTTAGACCCGCTAAAAATGATTCATGAGTTTGGTGGATTACCTGAATATTGGGGTTTTTTATTATTCCTTGAACAAGTTGACAAGCACGCTGTCTCATCTGACTCCCGTAAGCTGAAAAAAAAGTCAAAGTCTCTGCTAAAACTTCTTCAGTTGTCACAAGACAAAATTGTTCTAATGTGCGAGTAATAGCAATTACTTGACCGTGCCAATTATCTCTAGGATTGATGGATGCTGTCCAATAAAATGTATCAGCAAAGATAGTTCTCATGAATCGCTTTTAGGAATACCATAGATATAGTGGTCATGTTCTTGTGCGCCGTCCCTCGGCAAATTGTTGATTTCTGTTTCGGTCATGCCGGCTGTAATATTTTCAAAAAGTTCGAGAAGCGATTGGGCCGTTGTCTTGCTGGATTCTTCTTCTTGTTGATGCCAATGGGATTGGATGGCTTGTTTGATCGCATCAATGACTGAATCTAAAGAATTTCCTTCTGCTATATATCCTTTAATTTCAGGACTGTAAGCAGAATATCTTCCTTCTCTCTTTTCTATTTCAATACTGACTTTTGATTTCATCGCTCACCTGTTTAAATTAAATGAATATCTTAACTCAATTGTAATTTGTAGGAATGGAGATTAGCCAACTGCGTGAATCGCCAGTCGAGTAATGTAAATATTTATTAAATTGTAGCTTTTGATACAACGGGGCGGGAGAAGTGTGTATGTTTGACGGCGTTTATCTTATAATCATTTCAGATAAGTCTGATACACTCTAGACCAGTTAAACCCTTATGGACTCTGGCATTGATATTCTCAATCTTAATTGAAATGACTATATTGTAATTCTATGCCATAACGGAAGTTAATTACAGCAGTTACCTTAATGGTGAAATAACTTCTTTATTTGATTGGTAATTTTAATCAGTGGGGAAAGGGCGATACTTAAGGGTTAATTCTCGCACCGATTCCCCTAGATTTAATCTCAATCCCCTAGACAAATACCCAAACCCCTGGCGGTTTTGACTAAAGTTTCTTCGGGATCGACGACGCGATAGGTTTTAATCGCCTCCTCAATGGGAACACTGACCACTTGCCGATTTTGCCAGGCCACCATGCGATCGAATTCCCTCCTGGCGATCAGATCCACGGCCGCCACACCAAAAGCCGCCCCCAGTAAGCGATCCATTGGAGAAGGAATACCCCCCCGTTGAATGTGGCCCAGGAAAGTCACTCTCGTTTCGGCCCCGGTTTCCCTGGCAACTTCTTCGGCTAAATAGCGACCGATACCCCCGAGACGATCTTCCCCTAGGGCTTCCTTTTGCACTAGGCGATTGCCAGTTTCGGTACGCACAGCCTCGGAGACAATAATCAGAGAAAACTGTTTATCCATACGCTGCCGTTGCCGGATCTTCTCGCAGACCTTCTCTAATCGGTAGGGAATTTCGGGAATGAGAATAATATCGGCCCCCCCCGCAATACCGGCAGCCAGGGCGATATGGCCGGCATCCCTACCCATAACTTCTAGAATCATCACCCGGTTATGACTAGCGGCGGTAAAATGGAGGCGATCGAGGGCTTCTGTGGCGATATTAGTAGCTGTATCGAAGCCGATGGAGACTTCTGTAGCTCCCACATCATTATCGATGGTTTTGGGGATACCAATCAGATTAATGCCTCCCTGTTGGGCAATACGGCGCAAAATCGCCAGACTACCATCGCCACCGATGCCGATCAGGGCATCCAGTCCCAGACTATGATAGCCGTCAATGATTTCCTGAGAGCGATCGATCAGGGTTCCATCGGGCATCGGGAAAGCGAAGGGATCCCCCTTATTGGTAGTACCGAGAATTGTTCCTCCCATCACCAACAGGCGATCGACTCCTTCAATATCAAAGATAGTGGTTTTTGGGGGACGGTTAATTAATCCGTTAGTTGCTTCTCGAATACCCACCACTTCCCAGCCATAATTGCCACTGGCATGGTGGACAACGGCACGAATGGCGGCATTTAAACCCGCACAGTCGCCACCACTGGTGAGAATTCCAATTCGTTTTTTTTCACCCATAGGTTTTTGTCAGGAGATCAACAAATCTATATTTAGGGAAAAGTTGCGGATAATGCCTGAAAATTAAGAAAGTTTCTAGATCGTCCCTGACAGTTAGGGGAAAAATCGCGATCTTCTGGTTTCTGTGTGGAAACGAGTTTTATACTGATAGTTTCTTCCGCAAAATAGTCCTAATACTAAATCCGTTGAATATAGGCTACATATCAGGAGAGTCACTCCACTTGCGGGAGTGACTCTTAAATGATTACAGATGTGTCAGCAGCTGCGTGTAAGCATCTCACCGAAAAACTAATGCGCTCCAGGGTTTGGGGGGTAGAACCCCCCAAAGGCTTGGATTGAGAGATAAAATCGGAAGTAATACGGCCATCCGTTGAGTATGGACTACATATCAGGAGAGGCACTCATGCAAAACGGAGAATAAATAATCAGTTTTTAATAACCAGATTTAGTATAAAAGTTCTGCCCGATAAGCACTTCAGGATTCCATAAGCAAAAATTATCACACAAAGTCGAGAAGAGCCAAAACCGAAAACTCCGCCCCATCCCCTCAGTAATCGATCACGAGCAGGGTATGCAGGGCGACACGGATTCCCATTATACTAGAAAGTATATAGCAATTCTAGGTAATTTGTCAACCCTAATGTCCGAGAAATTTTCTGATAACTGATAGTCAATCAATTTAACTATTTACTGCTTGCTGAAGACGGGATATATCCCAACCTTTTTGATTGAGAAGTAGCCAAGACTGCATTAAATCCGGACCGTGTAACTCCCCCATCAAAGCGGCGCGTAGAGACTTCATCACCAGACCTTTTTTAACCCGATGGGCTTTAGTTGTTGTCTCAACAATTCCCTTAGCAACTTCTCCGGTCAAATCGGGAGTAATAGCGGCGAGAATATCCTTGATAATATCCTTAACTCCCTCTAATTGTAATTGACTTAAAGCCTCCTGATTATAATTAGCCAGAGGGGTTAAAAGTAAGCGACTTTCAGCGACAGCATCGCTTAAACGAGTTAAACTCGGACCGATGAGAGTAGCCAAACCGATCAACCAAGCTCGATCGGTTTCAGCAGCAAAATTATACCCTGCTTCTTGCCAGTAAGGGAGAAGTAAAGGCACTAATTCCTCACCGGTTAAACGATGGAGATATTGACTATTAATCCAATCCAATTTCGTCCAGTCAAATTTTGCCCCCGCTTTATTTACCCGTTCTAAACTAAACACTTCAGCGGCCGTTTCAAGGGTAAAAATTTCTTCGGTGGAATCGGGAGGAGTCCAACCGAGGAGAGTCATGTAATTAACCAAAGCTTGCGGCAGAAAACCCAGTTTTCGGAAATCATCGATCGAAGTGACTCCATCCCGTTTAGATAACTTACGACCCTCCTGATTTAAGATCAAAGGACTGTGGGCAAACTCCGGCACTTTTGCCCCTAAAGCTTCGTATAAAAGAATTTGTTTAGCCGTATTAGCGATGTGATCTTCCCCACGAATAACATGGGTAATTTCCATATCAATATCATCAACAACTACCGCTAAATTATAGAGAGGCTGACCGAAGTTTTCCTCCCCATTTTCCGAGGTACGAGCGATCACCATATCGCCACCTAAATCACTACCTTTCCAGATAACTTTTTCCCGGATTAAATCCTGCCAAATAATTTCTCGATCATCGTCAATAATAAAACGAATTACTGCTTTTCTCCCCGCTTGCTCGAATTGAGCTTGTTGTTCGGGGGTGAGATAACGATGACGATTATCGTAACGGGGGGCAAGATTGCGGGCTTTTTGTTCTTCCCGCATTTTTTCCAATTCTTCTGGGGTACAATAACAACGATAGGCTAAACCTCGATCGAGCAGGGTTTGAATCGCCTGACGATAATAATTAAGGCGTTGAGTTTGAAAAAAAGGACCTTCATCCCAATTCAGTCCTAACCATTGTAGGCCCGCTTGAATATTTTCGGTATATTCTGGTCGAGAACGTTCTAAATCTGTATCTTCCACGCGCAAGATAAATTTGCCCCGGTGATGATGGGCAAAAAGCCAGTTAAACACGGCTGTGCGTGCTGTTCCAATGTGTAAATTTCCCGTGGGACTGGGGGCAATACGAACTCTCACTGTCACGATTTAACTCCTAGGTTTTTTGCGGCAACGATATCCCATATTATGGCAAATTCACCTAGGCCAACTCGCGAAATTAAGAAAATTAAATGGGTGGGTGGAATTAAATATAAGATGAACGTAGGTTGGGTTGAAGCATGAAACCCAACTCCCGCATGGGTTACGCTACCGCTAACCCATCCTACAAAGAATTGTGCCTCCCTACTTAAATAAATAGCTACCAAAGGGTGAGAAAGGAACAACAAACTCTCAAGAATTGAAGTTTCCCTCTCCGGGGAGAGGGTTTGAGGGGGAGATATTTCAATAACCCTGTTATTTCGGTAATTCTAGGCAGCGACTAAAGATTTGCTCAAAGGTTGCCAACGGAAATATCTTTCCCCACCCAATTCGAGGACAAATTTTAACCGGGGTTCCTGTTGACTAAGATTAATTAAGTATTGTTTTTCTTCCGAGGATAAAACAAAACTTTCAATAATCCAAATCACTAAACCTTTAGATTTGGGGGGTAAATTTTCCAATTGATAGGTAGCAATGGGAGGAATAAAATAAACCGGTCCGACGGCTGCTTCCCGACCAATATTTTTTTTACCTAAATGGGGGGGACGAACTCCATGAATGCCGGTAAGATAGGCACTTAAATCCCCTAGACCTCTAGCGGTGATATGCAGGACATTGTAACCAGTGGCCCGTAAACGTCTTTGATAGCGTCCCTCGTAACCCCCTTCTAAGGGTGCGTAAACCCCTAAAGCACCGTATTGTTCCAGATCGCGAATAAATGGTTTTCCCGTGGTCAGTAGTGCCATAGCTAGTGAAAAAATCTTTTTCCCTATAATCGCACGTTTTGTTAAGTTGTGCGTCAGCTGAACAGAAAAAGACTTAGGATCAAAGATAGAGAGGGACAATCGCTACTCTCCCAAGGAGGTAATATGTTTCACGATCTCCTTTATCCCAACGGACTGCTTTATATCCTGATTAAACTAACTGTTTTAGCTTTAGCAGTCTTACTCTGGTTTATGGTCGTTTCGGCCCCGGCTGTTTGAAAAAACACTGCTCTTGTCGCAGGTTAGCCTTGTCTTCTACAATTAGCGTTCTATGCAATGGCTAAATTTTGTCGATGACTCCTGTTAAATTGCCGATCGATCCTTTTCTGAAACCCAACCTAACTACTAAGCTACTAGGGGTTGGGTTGGTATTGACAATTATTTTTATCCTGATTGCCCTGTTTTCGCCCCTTCTGCAAGCGATCGGACTGATTCAGGATCCAACCGACATTTTAAGCAATTATCCCCTACAAGCCCCCAGTTACGCCCATTGGTTCGGGACGAATGTGCGCGGTTATGATGTCTTTTCCCGCACCCTATTCGGGGCCCGGGCGGCCTTGTCCGTGGTATTTTTGGCCACAGGATTATCTTTAGTCATCGGGGTTCCTTTAGGGTTAATTAGCGGTTATTTGGGGGGTAAGATCGATCGCGTTCTCCTCTTTCTCATGGATACCCTCTACACCTTGCCGGGGTTATTATTATCGGTGGCTCTGGCTTTCGTTTTGGGTCGTGGTATCGTCAATGTAGCGATCGCTGTTAGCATTGCCTATATTCCCCAATATTTTCGCGTGGTCAGAAATCAAACCGCCAGCGTTAAAAATGAGTTATTTATCGAAGCGGCGCGAGCGATCGGTGCCAGTCCTAGCCGGATACTATCAAAATATCTTTTCTTTAATGTCGTCCAGAGTGTCCCGGTTCTGTTTACACTCAACGCGGCGGATGCGATCCTTGTTTTAGGCGGTTTAGGCTTTTTAGGCTTAGGATTACCGGAAGAAGTGCCTGAATGGGGTCATGATCTCAAGGAAGCTTTGGCGGATTTATCTACAGGTATCTGGTGGACCACTTTATTCCCCGGATTAGCAATGACCACGATGGTGGTGGGTTTATCTCTCTTGGGAGAGGGGTTAAGTGAAATTTTCAACCCCCTGAGTCGTAAACGCTAAAAGCGAGGGCCAGAGTTCGAGGAAAATCATCTCAGGAGCCTCCACACCCTCAGTCTCTCTGTCCGGTAACGATGTAGGATACCCTTTGGGCGATATTGGTGGCGTGATCGGCCATACGTTCCAGATGACGGATTAGTAAAGCCATCAGCAGGATTGGTTCCACCACACCTTTGATGTCTCTTTGATGGGCGAGAGTGTGATAGAGATAATCATAGGCTCGATCGACCGTATTATCTAGTTCTTTCACCTTTGGACCTGCTTCTTGATCGAGGTCGGCCAGAGCAACAAGGCTCGTGGCTAACATATACTGGGCATGGTGGGACATAGCCTCGATCTCACCCATACAATCGTGGGGAGTATAGGCGAATAATTTGAGAGCTATTTCAGCCAAATCCTTGGCATAATCGCCGATCCGTTCCAAATCGCGCACTAATTGCATAAAAGCACTTAAAAGCCGCAAATCTTGGGCTACGGGAGCCTGTAGAGTCATGAGAGTGGCACAATCTAACTCGATTTGACGGTAGTAGCGATCGATTTCCTTGTCAAGGGGGGCGATTTTTTTCGCCATTTCCAAATCCCTAGCAAAAAGGGATTGATGGCTAAGACGAAAGGATTCTTCGACCAAGGTTCCCATTCTCAGCACATCCTGTTCCAATCGCTGGAGAGAACGAGCGAAATAGGTGCGATCGGGATGATTGGTTTCTTTGGATAGGCTCACGGTCAGATTCGCTTAACATAAAACTACTCTTTCTCTACAGTGATAACAAGAAAATTTTCGATTTTGTACAGTTGTCCAGAGAACTTGACAGATTTTTTTCTCCCCACACCCCACACCCATCACCCCACCGCCTTTTTTTGACGGGGGAGAGTGACTTGTAGGCGAGCGCCGCCGGTGTTAGGATCATTTTGAGCGACGATCGAACCGCCATGGGCTTGAATAATCTCTTTGGCAATCGATAAACCTAAACCGGTACTATAATCCTTTGTGCTTTGTTTTTGACGGGTGCGGGAAGGATCACCGCGAAAGAGGCGATCAAAAACGTAGGGTAGATCCGCTTCGTTAAATCCCTTCCCGTTGTCGATAACGTCAATTTTCAGCCATTTTTCCCCGATAGTATCGGATATTTCCCGAATTTCTAGGCGAATTTTCCCCTGATCGGGACTATACTTAATGGCATTATCAAAGAGATTCAGGAAAACTTGCAGCAGACGAGAGTGATCCACTTCCAGCGTCCAATCCACCGGAGAGGAATAATCTAAGCTAATCTGTTTTTGGGCGGCTATTGGGGTGACAGTCTGCCAAGCGGCGCTGATGAGGTCCTCTAGATTAATCATCTGGTATTGTAAAGAGCGCCCCGCATCCGCTTGTAATTCACTAATTTCTAGCCAATCGCAGACTAATTGGCTCAAACGCTCCACTTCTTTCGCCATTTGTTCTAACCAGCGTCTTTCGGGAGCTTGGAGGCGTTTTTGTAAAGCTTCGGTAAGGAGAGAAATGGAGGTTAAGGGAGTGCGTAACTCGTGAGTTAAGTCAGAGAAAGCTCGCTCGCGATTTTGCGATAATTCCACTAAAGGCTGTCTATTTTCGATAAATACAGCGATTTCACCTTCCGGCAGCGGATAACCGTAACCCTTCAAGGCAATCGATTTAGGAGCAATGACTTTGCGATCGCTAATGGGGGTGACAGGATAATTAGTCGGGTAAAAAGTCCAAGTTTGCACCTGTGGACTCTGTTTTTGACGAGTTTCTTGAATTAATTGATCTAATTCGTAGGAGCGCACTAATTCCAGCAGCAGACGTACCTGATCTGGCTGCCAGCGATCGAGTTTTAAGAGGGTAATTGCCTGTTGATTACACCAGAGCAGTTGATTATCGGCATCTATATGAAGATAGGCGATCGGCGCTCGTTCTAGCAAGGATTTCTGAATTTCTAAGCTCTTTTCTCGCTCTTGCAGACTTTGGGAGAGAAACTGTAATTCTCGACGCACCAGGGAGGTAACGGGAAAAGAAGCCGACAAATCCGCCGAATCCGAGAGAGCGCTCAGGGTTCGCTTTAACTCTCTATTTAAGCGTGAGACTTGCCAGTAACAAATACTCAAACCTAAAACTACTCCCAAAATAAAAGCGAAAATAGTCATTGTCTGCGCGAGCGGCGATCGCTAATCTGGAAAATATAATCGCTCACCTAGCCAAAACGATAACCGAAACCGCGTACAGTAATCAGGTATTCCGGTTGACTGGGATCGATTTCTAGTTTTTCCCGTAACCAGCGAATGTGAACATCGACGGTTTTGGTGTCTCCTAAAAAATCTGGCCCCCAAATTTGTTCAATTAATTGCTCTCTTGACCAAACTCGGCGCGGATAACTCATAAATAGGTCTAGGATACGGAATTCTTTAGGAGAAAGGTTAATTTCTTCATCTCGCACCGTCACCCGACATTCCTGGGGATAGAGAAGAACATCGCGGAATTTTCGCACGGGAGCGGCAGCTAGGGAAGTAAATCCTTGACGACGAATGAGAGCGCGACAACGAGCGACTAATTCTCGCATACTAAAGGGTTTAGTCAGATAATCATCGGCACCCACTTCTAAACCCAAAACTCGATCGGTTTCGCTGGCCTTAGCACTTAAAATTAAAATCGGGATAATATTGCCGTGATAGCGCAACAGACGACAGATATCAAGACCGTTGATTTGGGGTAACATTAAATCCAAAACGACCAAATCAAAACGAGATTCACCGTGATTAGATTCTTGACTTTGCAGTAGTTCTAGGGCAACGCGACCATCACTAACACCGAGAGCCTCGTAACCTTCTTCTTCCAAAGCCAAAATAATCATATCCCGAATCACTTCTTCATCTTCAACGATTAAAATCCGATGATTGGGAACGAAATCCGTACTCGCCGACAAGGGGGGGTTGTCAAGGGTTAACATAAAAATACTTGATTATTCGTCCTAATTTTATCTCAATTTGTCAACCTGCATTCGTTTTGGAAGGCTAGAGCCGAATGTTATTACAGTTATCTACATGGTTAGAGGTGGAATCCTATCTAGAACAATCTCAGGGAATTATTATTCCCATTGGTTCCACGGAACAACACGGGCCGACGGGACTGATTGGTACAGATGCTCTATGTGCGGAGGCGATCGCTAAAGGAGTGGGGAAACAGGTACGAGCAATGGTAGCACCCACCTTAAATGTCGGTATGGCCCTACATCACACGGCTTTCCCGGGTACAATTAGCCTTCGTCCTAGCACTTTGATTCAAGTCATCCTCGACTATGTGACTTGTTTAGCTAGAGCGGGTTTTCGTCAATTTTTCTTTATTAATGGTCACGGGGGCAATATTGCCACCCTAAAAGCAGCTTTTGCGGAAACCTATTATCATTTGGATTCCCTCAATTTGCCTAACACAAACGAGGTTAAATGTCAAGTGGCCAACTGGTTTATGGTGCGAGAAGTTTATCTTTTAGCCAAAGAATTGTATGGAGATCAGGAAGGTTCTCACGCTACACCGAGCGAAGTGGCGTTAACTCAGTATCTTTACCCTGAGAGCCTTAAAAACGCCTTTTTATCCGAAAAAGTGGCTTCTGGTCATGGTATTTACGGTGCGGCTAATTTTCGCCAAAACTACCCCGATGGTCGTATGGGTTCCAATCCTGCTTTGGCCACTCCCGAACACGGTCAGAGGTTCTATGAATTGGCTGTGAAAGAATTGAGTAATAGTTATCTGGAATGGCTCTCTTGTCCTTTGTCTAAGTTGATTAGTGACTAAGCCACCGAAACCCGGAATAATTTAACTGTAACCCTAAGTAAGTGGTTTCAATTAAATTGAAGATAGATTTTGTCTTTAGATACCCCCTTAATCCCCCCTTAATAAGGGGGGTGCCGCTCCCCCCTTGATAAGGGCGGTATCTGACAATTTTTAACACCCACCTACTTAGAGACAAAACTTAAATATCCACGGAGAAAACCGATGATTACCACCAATGACAATAACTCCAATCAAGCTCTGGCTAGTTTGCGGGAAATACAAGAACTTTCCATCGCAATGACAGCCAAAAGCCTCAATCCCGCCATGCTAACGGTTGATTTCCTCAAATATTCGGGAATAGTTCCCCCCGACTGGGAATTAAATGGCCAGCCGGTACTCAATCCTAATTACGCTCAAGTTAAGTTTCAAAATGGTATCAGCATCGTCGCCCAACCCCGGAAAATTACCTTTGTGGAGATAATTAACTCTCCCGATAGCCTGAACCTGAAACTGCCAGAAATTGTTGGTTTATATCTAGATAAACTCCCTTTAGCCGAATATCAAGCCCTGGGTATCGCGCCGAAAAGTATTGTTCCTCTCCCTAGTAGCCCCGATGCCGCTAAAAAATACATCACCGAAACTCTTCTGGCCCCCGGTCCCTGGCACAATTTCGGTACAGCCCCCCTACAAGCCAGCATCAATCTACTTTATCAGTTAGAAACCTCTCAGCTATCCCTGGCGATTAACGAGGCAAAATTGCAATTACCCGATGGCCAAACCTTAGCGGCACTATTATTTGCCGGTAACTTTAACTATAATCTGGCCGAGGGTAGCGATCGATTAAATCTGCTCAAACAATATCTGGGACAATGGCAAAAAGATCTAGAGATTTTCCGAGAATTAGTCACTCAACGCTTTCTGGAAAGACAAGTCCAGGTTTTCCCCTCTAATATCAATCTGCCCCAAGGACCCCAAGGTGGACTGTAATCAGTAATCAGTAATCAGTCATCAGTCATCAGAACAAATCCGTTGAGTATAGACTACTTATTACTGAACTTCCCCCATACATATATACCATAATAGCCCAAAACCCTTATCCATCAATGGATGCACCCCCTTAACTTTTCTTAATGTACCCATGTAATTTGTAACATTTCTTA
>NZ_JADBTF010000115.1:0-2588 GCF_020246295.1 Microcystis sp. M090S1
CTTCGCCCCTACAGGACGCGGGCCGATGAAGACGCCAGGTTTTGAAGCACGATTCTCTCAAAATCTTGCACCTGTTTCGCAAGAAAAGCCACAAAACCCTTACCATGCCTACATTTCACATTTATTCAGCCAGCCCTATCTAGGACAGTCAGCTGAAAATTCCCGCAACCTTCCTAGCCACCGATGAGAGCGATCGCTAAAGATGATATTCTTTATATTCACCATGAGGATGTGCCGGTTTATAAAAAAGGCGGTTCAGTGGTGAGAAATAGTTATTTTTGGGCGCTAAAATCGATCGCCTGTGGAGCGCGTCGGGGACAGGATTGGGAGTTCGATGCGGAGGTGTGGGTGGCGCTGGTGCGGATGTTGCTCTGTTTTG
This sequence comes from Microcystis sp. M090S1, assembly GCF_020246295.1. NCBI lineage: Bacteria > Bacillati > Cyanobacteriota > Cyanophyceae > Chroococcales > Microcystaceae > Microcystis > Microcystis sp. M090S1. Next base: position 380 of record NZ_JADBTF010000115.1, read on the forward strand.
CCAATTCTGGCTATTTGGGGGATGGTGAGACAATTTTAGAGTTTACTGTCGATTCTCCTATTCCCGAACCTTTGCGGGCGATATCTACTTACTTATAGCTTCACTGAGATAGTTAGCGGTGGATTCCACCAGGGGAATAGTATTTTCGTATAACATTCGCGTCGGTCCGATAATGCCAACACTACCGACGGGAGTATCTCCCTGTTTATAAAAAGCGGAGATAAGAGTACAAGGGCGCATGGATTCCAGAGGATTTTCGGAACCAATAGTGATTTTGACTTTTTTAGCTGATTTTTCTGGTTCTGGTCTTTGTAAAATCAGGGGTAAAAGGCGATCCTGTTCTGCTTCTAATAGATGCAGTAACATTTGTACTTGTTGCCATTGGGCGAATTCTGGCTGTCGAATGACTTCAGCGACACCATGGACGATAATCTCCGGGGTGGCAGTGGATTGGAGACTAGCGCTGATTTCTTGGCTTAATTGTTGAAGAAAATGGGTATAACGGGCAAATTCTCGCTCGATTTGCTGCCAATCGAGGTTAATTAAATCTGCCAAGCAATAACCTTTTAATTTTTCCCCGAGAAAATTAGAGAGGATTTGTAATTCTTCTGCTAATCCATCCTTCTTGTCCGTTTCCATAGACTCGGGAATCTCTATCATAACCGAGCGTGTTTGTAAACTATCTGTAACAATAATTAACATAATCTGCCTGGCTGAGACAGGGATTAATTGCAGATGACGCAGGGTATTGGTGAGGGTGTGGGGGAGGGTAACGATAGCGATATAACCGCTTAAACCGGCTAAAAGTTGGGTGGCCCGTTGCAGCAGACTTTCGAGACTCCAAGCGAGAGATTTAGCGTTTTGATGCAGATAATAGCCGATTTTTTCGCCGATACGGTCATCGGGAGTCATTAACTCATCGACGTAGAGACGATAACCCCAATCGGAGGGAATGCGTCCGGAGGAAGTGTGGGGTTGATAGAGTAAACCTTCTTTTTCTAGTTTACCGAGAGCATTGCGAATCGTGGCGGAACTAACAGTAAACTTGTACTCATCGAGTAGAGTTTTCGAGCCAACCGGTTCGGCCGTGGCGATATAATGTTGGATTGTCGCCTTTAAGATATGTTGATAGCGATCGCTGAGATGGGTTCTAGCGGACATAGGGGAATAATCTTAACAAAAGATTTATAACATTTTTTTAGACAGTATAACGCTTAATCAGTTATCAGTTATCAGTAATCCATGGTGAGAAAGGGGATAGTTTGCCTCTCTCTTTTCCCGATGGTGGCCTTGAAAATTAGTAACGGGGAATATTAGGATCGACGAGGAGGGAATAAGCATCGATGCCACCGTTAATATTCTTAACATTAGTAAAACCCTGACTTTGTAGCCATTGGCACATTTGCAGGGATCTCATGCCATGGTGACAGATAACGAGGGTTTCTGCTTGGGGGTTGAATTGGCTGGCAATAGTGGGCGACCATTCTCGGTATTGACTCAAGGGTAAAATGGTAAAACTGGCCACAGATGCGATCGCAACTTCCTCTGGTTCGCGCACATCAATAAGTTGTAAATTAGGATCATGATCGGCTAAACGGAGAGCGAGTTCATGGACGCTAATTTCGGGAATGCTCATAGATTTGGTCTTAAGAATCGGTTATCTTTTCTTTAGAGTAGCAAATCGAGGGACCCTGAGCGGTTAGGGACTTCCGTAGGAATAATATCCCAGCCAGACAATCGCTCTGTAGAAGAATCAGACCAGCCCTAAATGGTACATGATCAAAGCGCAAGTCTCTGCCTGGAGAATGGCTGTGATATTGATGTGTTGACGCGGAGTTTGGGGCATAGTAGCCTGACGGTGACATCCAAGTACCCCTATGCCAGACTGAATGAGGGATAGTTGCCAGTTTATCTTGGGGGGATTTGGTCAGTGCCAGAGCGGGGGTAGGGTTGATTCATTTAAATTAAGTACAGCGGATTTTGAGTCAATAAATTTGAATGAAAATTCTCAAGTTTATCTTTTTCTAATCAAAAAAGTTAGTGACAATAACTAATCTTTAATCCTCTGCCAATATTGATTATGAATAAATTGATAAAGCTTGTTCCCAAGGCACTAAAAGCCTATCTCTCTTCAAATTGTCTGAGAGTACATCCTGTTAATTTAGCTAATTTTTCTGCTTCTTACGTCGATAAAACTATCAGTTTTTCC
>NZ_JADBTF010000116.1:0-28796 GCF_020246295.1 Microcystis sp. M090S1
GATAGCCGCAAATACGCACCCTACACCTAAATTAGGTGTGTCAGTCCACTACGATTTATGTTTTTGTGTGAGCGCGTCCTGTAGGGGCGAAGCATTCGGACAATAACCTATCGGTGAAAAGGTAGATTTTCTATCCGAATGCTTCGCCCGTACTTATTCAGCAAACCCAAAATAATGATATTTTGATTATAAACGATCGCGCTCACACAAAAACATAAATCGTAGTGGACTGACACACCTAATTTAGGTGTAGGGTGCGTATTTGCGGCTATCAATTCCGTCAAAAAACCAAAATTAACAAGCCGCCGTAACGCACCACCTCTATTATTAAATTGGTGCGTTATGCTATCGCGCTTCACACCCTACAGGCTTCACTGTGCGTATTTGCGGCTACCAATTCCGTCAAAAAACCAAAATTAACCATCCGCCGTAACTTACCACCTCTATTATTAGATTGGTGCGTTACGCTATTGCGCTTCACACCCTACGATATGTAAAAATAAAATTTGCTGTAGATTTGGACTAGACAACCGATGAATACACAACTATCAACTCCCAATAATAATCAATCTATCCCCGTAGAGATAATTGCTTCCCGTAACTTCATCGATTGGTTAGAGTCTCAGCAGATTAGTCTGGCTTTTACTACCTATCAAAGTTCTCGACTGATGTTTTTAGGAGTTAACCCTCAAAGGGGGATGTCGGGATTTGAGCGGATATTTGACCGCGCCATGGGTTTATATGCTACCCCAGAAAGGATTTATCTTAGTTCCCGCTATCAAATCTGGCAACTAGATAATGTGTTATCATCCGAACAGCTTTATGATGGTTACGATAAACTTTATATCCCCCGCATTAGTTATACTACTGGGGATTTAGATATTCACGATTTGGCAATAGAAAATCTCTCTGAAAGAATTATATTTATCAGTACGATGTTAAATTGTCTGGCGACAGTCAGCGATCGCCATAGTTGCATTCCCCTATGGAAACCGTCGTTTATTTCCGCTTTAGTCAATGAAGATCGTTGTCATCTCAATGGTTTAGCTTTGGTAGATGGGAAGGCGCGTTATGTTACCGCTTGTAGTCAATCAGATGTGGTGGATGGGTGGAGAGACAGAAGACAAACTGGCGGTTGTGTCATTGATATTCAGTCTAATGAAGTGATTGCTACTGGTTTATCTATGCCTCATTCTCCCCGATTTTATCAGGGTAAGTTATGGTTATTAAATGCGGGTACGGGTTACTTTGGTTATATTGATCAAGACAAAGGCATTTTTGAGCCTGTTACTTTTTGTCCTGGTTTTCTGCGCGGTTTAGCATTTGTCGGAAATTATGCCATTGTTGGATTATCTAAAAATCGTGGGGTAGATAAGACTTTTTCGGGGTTAATCTTAGATGATAATTTAATGGCTAAAGAAGCAGATCCTCGCTGTGGTCTGCTAGTTATTGACTTGAAAACAGGTGAAGTTGTTCACTGGATACGCTTAGAAGGTGAAGTGACTGAACTTTATGATATACAAGTCTTAGAAGGAGTTAAACGTCCCCAAGCTTTAGGATTCCAAAATGATGACATCAGTAAACTTATTACTCTTGATCCTATTTCTCCTTTAGTTGGAGGAAATCTAGCAAATAATCAGCCTGATACTTCCCCAGCAGATACCCTTTATCAGCAAGCATACACCTTGCAAAAACAGGTTAAGCTTGAAGAAGCGATCGCTCTCTATCAACAATTAATTAATCAATCTCCCCAATATGCAGCTGCTTGGCATCAGTTGGGGGTGATCATGGATAGTTTAGGACAAATTGATCAAGCTATTTTGGCTTATAAGCAAGCTTTACTTATTAACCCTAATTATGCAGAAAGCCACAATAATTTAGGAATAATAGCAGTTAGCAAGGGAGATTTAGACGAGGCGATTATTTGCTTTAACCAAGCTATTTGTGGCAATCAAAACTATGCTTTTGCTGAGAATAATTTAGGTTTAGTCTTACAAATGCAGGATAAGTTAGGGGATGCTGTGGTCAATTTTCAAGAAGCAATCAGGAAAAACCCTAATTATCCAGAAGCACACTTTAATTTAGGAAATGTGTTACAACTACAGGGAAAAAATGAAGAAGCGATCGCTTATTTTCAAACAGCAATTAAGCTTAATCCTAAATACATTAAAGCTTATAATAGTTTGGCTTTAGCTTTAGGAAGACAGGACAAAGTAGAAGCAGCTATGAGCGTATTTAAGCAAGCTTTAGCTATTCAACCTAATTCACCAGAGGCTTTTGCTTGCTTATTTTCTATGAAGGAAATGACTTGTAATTGGGAGACAAGAGAAGCTGATTTACTCCAACTTTGGCAATTAACCGAAAACCAGTTACAAGAGGGAAAATCTACCGCAGTAACTCCCTTTGATAGCTTATATAAACCTTGGTCTGCTAGTCAACAGTTAAAAGTAGCTTGTAACTATGCTCAAGAGGTTAAAAGACAATTAGCCTTAGGGACTAAACCCCTCAACTTTAACCATTCCCGCACCCGATCTGGACGATTAAAAATAGGTTATTTATGCCATGATTTTCGTAACCATCCCACCAGTCATTTGATGCAAAGTGTCTTTGGTTTACATGATCGCAATAACTTTGAAATAATTGCCTATTCCTATGGTCCTGATGATGGTAGTGAATATCGTCGTCGCATTGCTAATGATTGCGATCGCTTTTATGATATTGCTACTTTATCAATTACGGAATCTGCACAACGGGTTTTTAATGATGGGGTGCATATTTTAGTTGATTTGATGGGATATATTGATAAAGCGCGGACACAAATATTGGCTTTAAAACCTGCACCGATTCAAGTTAATTATTTGGTTTATCCGGGGACAATGGGAGCAGATTTTATCGACTATATTATTGGTGATGCCATAGTTACCCCACCAGAGTCTGCTGATAATTTTACTGAAAAATTGGTAATTTTACCGGATAGTTATCAGGCTAATGATTATCAACAAATTATATCATCTAAACCTGTTACTCGTTCCCATTATGGTCTTCCTGAATCGGGTTTTGTCTTTTGTTGTTTCAACCATACCTATAAAATTGAGCCGCAAGTATTCACTGTATGGATGCAAATTTTGGCTAATGTTCCAGGTAGTGTGTTATGGTTATTTTCGAGAGTAGCTGAAGCTGAAGCAAATCTACGTCGGGAAGCACAAGCGCGAGGAATTGAGGGCGATCGCTTAATTTTTGCCCATCTCCAACCTAAGCCGGAACATTTGGCGCGGCATCAACTAGCTGATTTATTTCTTGATACTTTATACTATAATGCTCATACTACTGGGAGTGATGCTTTATGGGCAGGTTTACCGATTATAACTTGTCCAGGTGCAACTTTTCCTTCCCGTGTTGGTGCTAGTTTACTGACAGCTATTGGCCTACCTGAATTAATTACTAAGAATTTAGAGGAGTATAAAAATTTAGCGATTAATTTAGCAAAATCTCCTGATAAATTGCACGAAATTAAACAGAAACTAGCCCAAAATCGTCTGACTTATCCGTTATTTGATACCCTTCGTTTTACCCGCAATTTAGAAAAAGCTTATCGGACAATGTGGGATATTTATGCTGCGGGAAAATCACCAGAGATGATCAGGATAGCCAATTGATCACTGGAATTATCAGGGTAAGCGCATCTTAACAATCCTTGACAAAATGAACTTTATGTGAGTTGCTTACCCAGGGGGTTGGGTTTCATGCTTCAACCCAACCTACGTTCATCTTATATTTAATTCCATCCACCTACTTATATATGTTAGTAAATTAAGTCCTAAAATTGAATTACCTTGCTCATTTAACAGAGGACTATAACAAGCGATCGCTCCCTGTTTCGGTACAATTGATAATAGGGCCCCACTAACTCCCGATTTAGTGGGAAAACCCACCTCAATAGCAAATTTTTCGGAAGCTTCATAAAGACCACAATTAGTCATAATTTCCAGAACTATATCGGCAAAAGAAGAAGCTAAAATTAACTGACCTAAATTAGCAAGATCGGCAATTTTTCCAGATAAACAACAGATTCGATTGTAGGTTTCTAGGGCTAAATAACGATGACTGATATAACCATTTTTTTCTAATTCTAAGCTTAAAGCTTGATTGTGTGCATTAGGATAGGAGTGAACAGAATCAAGCACAGAGTGATCGAGAAATAATTGACAATTACCCATTTCATTTAACCATAAAAGCAAATTTTCACAGCGAGATTCTGGCGTTTCTCCTGCTAATAAGTCTGTCAAGGCGATCGCACCACTATTAATCATAGGATTACGGGGAAAACCGCAATCCTCTTGCAGTTGAGTTAAGGAATTAAAAGGATAACTAGAAGCTTGTTTTCCCACGCGACGAAAAACAGCATCTTCCCCTAAATGGGTTAAAAGATATAATAACAAAAAAGGTTTAATCACACTCATCAAAGGAAAAGTTACAGTTTCATCTCCCCAAGACAAAATCTCCCCCTCAAGACAGTGAATCTGGAGAGCGAAAACCTCGGGATTAACTTGGTTCAAAACCGGTATATAATAGGCAGTCTGACCCTTCCTATCCGATAAATGCACTTCCCCGACCCAAGCTTTTATATCTTCCACCCTTAATCTAGCTAATCGGTTCATTTGTTTGTTTAATCCATGTACTCAGTCAAAGAAGCAGAATCTATAATTTTAACTCAAATTCAACCCCGACAAGAAACAGAAAAAGTTTCTCTAGAGGCAGCTTTTGGGCGCATTTTAGCCGAAGATATCAGGAGTGATTTAGACTTTCCCTACTGGGATAATTCCGCAATGGATGGCTATGCTGTCCGCTACGAAGATGTCAAAGACACTAATCCAGAAAATCCCGTTACTTTAAAGATTATCGCCGAAATTCCCGCCGGCAAAGTCCCGGAAATAACCATTAATCCTGGACAAACAGCCCGGATTTTTACCGGAGCGATGTTACCCGCCGGCAGTGATACGATTATTATGCAGGAAAATACTCAAAAAAAAGGCGAGCGAGTGGCGATTCTTATCCCTCCCGAAAAAATAGGTCTTTTCGTGCGTCAACGCGGCACATTCTATCGAGCGGGAAATACCTTATTAAAAGCTGGTATTGCCATTAATTCCCCAGAAATAGCGGTTTTAGCCACGGCACAAGCTACCGAATTAACAGTGTTTTCCCGTCCCCAAGTGGCAATTTTCTCCACGGGAGATGAATTAATTAATCCCGATGAAACCCTCCAAAAAGGTCAAATTATTGACTCGAATCGCTACGCTTTAACCGCATTTGTCGCCAGTTTAGGGGCAATTCCCAGACCTTTAGGTATAATCAAAGATAATCCCGATCTTCTCAGAGAAACTATCAGAAAAGCAATTAATTCTAGTGCTATCGTCCTTTCCACCGGCGGTGTTTCCGTAGGAGATTACGATTATATCGAGGGAATTTTAGGGGAATTAGGGGGAAAAATTCTGATTGGCAGCGTTGCTATTCAACCGGGTAAACCCTTAACCTTTGCTACTTTTCCTAACGGTTGTATTTACTTTGGTATCCCCGGTAATCCCGTCTCTGCTTTAGTTTGCTGTTGGCGCTTCGTGCAAATGGCCATTAAAAAATTATCGGGATTGACAGAATATCAGAACAAATTTCTGCGAGTTGTCACCCGCGATACTCTCAAATCTCAGGGACAAAGAGAAGTTTATCTCTGGGGAAAAATAGAAATTATCGAGGGAGTTTATCAATTTCAACTTGCTCCCGGACAACACAATTCGGCTAATTTAATTAATTTAGCGGGTACTAATGCTTTAGCCATAATTCCCCAGGGTAAAACTACTATACAAGCGGGAGAAACAGTAGAAGTTATGACTGGACTTCCCCTTTGAGAGCCAGTTTCAGATTTTGGCAAGGGTTCTTTTTTTGACTTGATCTCCTTCTCGGTAAGAATCAGGTCGAAGGACAGCAGCAGGGGAATTACGGTTAGGAACTTTTTGCCGCAGACCCTAATTATATATTGGCCTCAAAAACGGGACAATAGCCTTCGGGAACCACTTTAAAACCGTAGAGGGGAGAAGCGGGATTCCAACAGCGCTGACTTTTGTAGTGGACACAGACACGACAGCAATCCATCTCCTCTAAAGCTTTGGTGATGCGATTGGGACTCTCGCTTAATAACTCCCGTTGGGAGACTCCCCGCAATAATAATTCTTCCCCTTGCCAGCGCGCTTCCACCAGTCCCGTATCGGCGAAATTACTCCACCGGGGATCCCGGGTGATCGGCTCTGGTAAGGTGATAGTGACGATCGAATCCGATTCATTTAATTCTCCCTCATAGTGGCTGGGGGCCGGGGGTGTCGGTTGCATAAAGCGATCGCCAATAGGCAATTCCACCAGAGTTCCCACGGCCGGGGAATGGAGTTGATAACGGCTTTGTAATTCTTCTAAACTGGTCAAATCCGCTAGATATAGGGGCGAGCCATGGACGAACATGATATGCTGTGGTCGCAGGTTATGGATCAGTTGGGTGGTGTTGCGACTATCGCTATGTTCGGCGAGTAGATAGGTTTCTTGGCTAATTAATCGCGAACGCTGTGCCGCTTTTAATCGGGGATTCTCCAGGTTGATATCGTGCAGGTGTTGGGGAGCTAACATTAACCAAGGTTTATCCCCTTGCAGATATTTACTCACCTCCTCTAGGCGATCGATTAGTAAAATTATCGGAGTGGTTCCCCCTAGAGGTGTCGGTTTTTCTGGCAACCTTCGCAACCGGGGACAGATGCGCTCATCCCAAAATAAGGGCTGATGTTTGGCAAAATTTTGCACAGATGCGGGAAATTGTGGTAAAATTTCCAGGTAGGCATCGCAAGCTTTAGCGATCTTGCCCCCAACCCAGATATCAATGTCGCGGCCTGTGAATTGGTGGTGCGACCGCAGTAATTTTAAAATTTCCTGACCCAATCCCAAAGCGGGGACGGGTAGTAAGACATTTTGCCCCTCAGCGATCGCATGATAGATGCGATTCATCAACTGTTTTTCCTGCTGTCGTCGGTGGGGATGGCGCTCTGTGCCGTAACTGCCTTCAATAATCAGCACATCGGGGGACACTCCCCGCAGCAGATCGATCGATAATCCTTCCACCAGTTGAAAATTAGACAGGGAAAAATCGCCGGTATAGAGGACTTTATAGGTGCGTTTGGGGGTTTTGTAGGTGAATAGGACCACGGCAGCCCCAGGTAGGTGGCCAGCTGGAAAAATCTCGACGGTGAGATCATCAAAGAGAGCGATCGGTGATCGCCATGGCCAACCCTGACAGAAACTGCCGATTTCCTCGGCAGAATCCGGCCATTGTAGGGGCAGCAGTTGTACTGTCACCTCACTGGCATAAACTGGCAATTGGGGATAGGTCTGATGGAGAGCCATTAACCCACGGATGTGATCGCTGTGGGCATGACTACAGAACACCAGATCCACGGGTGGTTTTTTGTTTTGGGTGAGGGGTTGCATATCGGCCAAACCGCAATCTAAAAGTAGGCGATAGGGACCGATTGTCAGCAGGAGACAAACCCCTTCCGACGCGTGACCGACACCAAAAGGTAAACAGGATAAAAGGGATTTTGACCCCCAGACGGCAGTAGAGCGTTGAACCATGGCAACCCTGATCATGATGACTGGTTAGTGAGCGGAACCGTTGCCATCGTAGTTATCGCTATCGTAAAAACCGTTGCGGGTGCCGAAAAAGAGACAAGAGACGGTGAATACGGCCGTCAATGCCAACAAGATTAATTTGATGTCCATATAATTAGTGCAACTCCTCAGAGGGTATCTCCCCTCATACTAACCCAACTTTTTCGGTTGTTAGCAGCTAGGTTTCGGGTTTGACCATCGGCGCTCAACCTCTTTTCATAATTAAACTTGCCAGTAATTTGTGATGATTTTATCAAAAACTACTGATAATTATCTGAAAAACTAGCATCTTTTGTCATAATAGTCAAGAAAATTTCACAAAAATTTAGCCTGAATTTAAATTCTCCTTTGCTAAAGTGCGACGTAATGATAGGTGTAAATTGTCTCTTTTAGACCTGAGGCAAAAGCAAACAAGTTATTCATTTTGACTCAGATTAGCTCAATTCAATTATAGTGGAATTTTACTAGGAGTTTTCGATTAGAGTTGAAGGCTAAGTAGTTGGACAAAAGTAAAGTTAACTGTAGGGTAAGGAGTCAGGAGTCAGGAGTCGGTCGTCAGTAAGAATTGCGGCAATTTACATTTCTTAAGATAGACAACAGAATTTATGTCCGACTACTTATTTAATCAGATTATAAACTTAATTAAAGTTTATTAAAATTAAAGTTTGTTAAACTCGGCTAAGTCATTGGTCTTTTCAAGAAGAGGATAACGAATTGCTGTTTCATCGACTAGACTAGATAAATACTCATAAGTTTGACGAAGTTCATAGGCATTATCATCACTTTTTGCTTGGTTACACTGCCAGCATACCAGTTGTAAATTGTCAAAATAAAACATTTTTTCGGGACAGCGGGCTTTATTAATTATATGATCGATAGTGACATAATTGGGATGAAAAAATATCTGATTGATTTGATTAATAACTTTTTCCCCTTGAGAATTATTATATTCGTAACCCCTTTTGATAGCTTCTGACTGAGAAGAAGTTTTAAATTCTTCGCCATGTTTCATCTTTTTACCACAAAAAGGACAGGGTTTTTCTTTGGCCATTGTTCGATATTGATTCGGGCTAATTAATCCTTTTTGGGGGTGTTCGATAACTGCTAGATGTTGATTAGCATTCCAGATTTCTGCAATTTCATCGGAGCTATATAATTGAGACAACTTTGATTTTGATATTTTAGTCATGGCAGTACAGAATAATCATAATAAAGGATATTTAGCCAAAGCTTTATCTGCTATTTCATGCAAATTTTTCGAGATTTTTTCTAACTCTTGTTTTCCTTCTTCAGACATTTTTTTAGCTTTTTCAGACTCAATAATTGCTAAATCCATGGCCTTGACAAGATTTCCCTTATTTAATTCATGCTCAAATAAACTGACAACTTTATAAGTATTATTTTTAAAATCCTGAAGAAGCTCCCAAGAGCTTTTAACCTTTCCCCAGCCGCTATTATAATAGCCCTTTTTTCTCGCTTGTCTTTGTTGCTCTAGGGAAAGGCCATGAAATAGTGAACTATTTCTTTTTTGCCATTGGCGATAGCTCATTTCTTCTAGTAAATTCATTGCTTCAGTTCCTGTTCATCTGCAAAGTAACGAGTGATTTCTTGCCACTTTTTATCGCCATAGTTATTAATAATATATTTTTTAATATCCCCCAGTTGTCTTCGTAGTTTATAGCGGTAAGCGCTTGAGTGAGATACAGACCAAGCTTTGCCTAGCATGGTTTATAGCTCGTGACACTGTACCTCATACGACTGCACACCGCTATATCATTAGTTTTTTCCAGAGATTCAACTGTAGAGATGGCTCGATCTTTTATTTGTGTAATCCCATCCTGTTGTTCCTGAATAATATTTTTTAGATCGCTCACCGCTAGATTATAACTGTCTTTATGAACTAATTCCTTTTCCAGTAAAGCCTGTTGACGTTCTTGGCCAGTTTTAGATAGACTAGCCTTTAACCATTGACCTAAACGATAAATCTCAGATTGATCAAAGTCTAATAAATCTTGACGTAACTGCTCTAACTTGCGTAGCAACTCATTAACTTTTTCTTGCCAGTAACTGACTTCTTGTTTAAGCTCAACATTCTCGTTGGATAAATTCTGATTACTTTTTCCTAACTGTTCAATTTTGCCCTGGTGTCTGGATATTTGCAAGGACTGAGTTGAATTAACTTTGGCTCTATCATTTCGTTCTTGTATGATAATCTGGAACAATTCCGCCGCTACAGGATCATCAAGATGTTCTACAATCCATTCTAGATGACGTGCTTTTAACCTATCGCTCAAATAGCCCTGAATTTCTATGTGTTGTTCTTTCAATAGGGCTAGATTAGATTTAATGGTCATGACCGTAATTCTGACTTTGGTAACTTATCCATAGTTATTTTAGTACAAGTATAAGCTTTTGGAAAAAAGCAATCTTATCGGTCATAGTAGTTTTGCCTGTTTCTGGGAATCAACTCGGACCGACTGAAGAAACAAAGGAAAATGGAAATTTTGCCGATCTAGGGCTGGCCTTTGCTATAAGTGAGCTATATAGCGCCTCCTTGGCTAGTGAGGAAATTCTCAAACGCTAAAGCTGAGAGCTTACCGCTATAACTAAGCACACGAATCACCCAGACTGAGAAAATATCATGCGTATCGCTCACGATGTCACCGAATTGGTTGGCCGCACACCTTTAGTACAATTGAATCGGATTCCCCAAGCGGAGGGCTGTCTTGGCCGAATTGTGATGAAATTAGAAGGGATGAATCCCGCTGCTTCCGTCAAAGACCGCATTGGCACTCACATGATTAATAGCGCCGAAAAAGCGGGTTTAATCAATCCAGAAACCACGGTTTTAGTGGAACCCACCTCTGGCAATACGGGAATTGCCCTCGCGATGACTGCGGCAGCTAAGGGTTATCGCTTGATTTTAACTATGCCGGAAACGATGAGTTTAGAGCGCCGGGCGATGTTAAAAGCCTACGGTGCTACCCTAGAACTTACCCCCGGCTCCCAAGGCATGAAAGGGGCAATTTTACGCGCTCAACAAATCGTCGATAGTATCCCCGGCGCTTATATGTTGCAACAATTTCGCAACCCTTCTAACCCGGAAATTCACCGTCTCACCACTGCTGAGGAAATTTGGCAAGATACGGAGGGACAGGTAGATTTTATTGTTGCGGGTGTGGGTACTGGAGGCACGATTACGGGAGTCGCTGAAGTGATTAAATCCCGTAAACCTAGTTTTCAAGTAGTCGCGGTGGAACCTTTCAATAGTCCAGTGATTTCTGGTGGTAATCCCGGTCCCCATAAAATTCAAGGTATCGGTGCAGGTTTTATTCCAGAAGTTTTACGCACAGATCTGATTGATGAGGTAATTACTGTCAGTGATGAGGAAGCTTTTCAATTTGGTCGTCGTCTGGCAAAAGAGGAAGGGTTGCTTTCGGGGATTTCTTCCGGTGCCAATCTTTGTGCCGCGATTCAACTGGCCCAACGACCGGAAAATGAGGGTAAATTAATTGTGGTGATTCAGCCTAGTTTCGGGGAACGTTATCTGAGTACACTGATGTTCCAAAATATCGAGGAGCGCGAGTTAACTTTGGTGTAAAAAAATATCGTCTTCAGCCTCTACAGTGAGCCTTTAGCTTTAACTATAGCAGTTATCTTAAATGGTGGCCTAGGATTCAGGTGCAGGTCGTCGGTCGTCAGTATTCTCCGAGTCGGGAGCCGGTCGTTAGGAGACAGGTTTTAGGTTTTGGGGTTTTGGGGTTTTAGTTCAATTTCCCCACTTCCCCACTTCCCTATACTTTTTAAACAGGATTTAGTATTAATCGTATTTTAGGAGGGATTTTTTCACCTGTAGGGGTATTTGTAAAGGTTGCGGTTTGATTGCCTCTTTGCCAGAAAAATTATCCAATAAAGCCGATCGCACTTGTGCATCGGTTTCTCGCGAGAGAAGATAACGGAAGTATTCTTGGCATTGTTCTCGACGACTGGGGGAAAGTTGCATTTCACTTAAACGTCGGACTGCCATTAAGCGCATTAAGGGATCATTGACTGTTAATTTTTCTAACCAGCGATCGAAGTTTTTTGACTCATTTTGACCGCGATGGTCGAGAAAATGCCATCCTAGCAGGATTAAAGTCGAAACCGTGCCAAATCCTTGCAAAATTGAGGCCAGGGCCAACCAGCGATTTTCGGCATAGGTCCAAATGGCGACAGCGAGATAGGTGGCTAAACTGCCCAAACCGCCACAGACTACCGCTAAAGTTAACTTACCGCTATCGGCACTGAAAAAAGCACGCCCCCACAGCCACAGCGATGGCCAGTTTTGACCCTGGAGATGGTAAACTCCAATCATCGCCCCCACCCCGGTTAAAGTGGCCAAAACTAACTGCCAATTCCACGCCCAGAGGATTAAAAAACTAGCACAAGCTGCCGCCCATGTCAAGAATTGACGGGTTTTTTTTGCGGCGAGAGTTTTGATGACTCGACGCTGCAGAGCGGGGGAAAAATAGGGAGGAAGGCGGAATACTGAAGACACGGGAAGTTTTTCACTGAGGGTTTGATGATCACTATAGCCTGTTCTCAGGCAGACAGATCATTTTTCTTGGTAAAAATCCTTGTGGGAAAAGAGCGCAGTGCTAGGGTGGGCTAAAATTGCGATCGAGAATCGGCTAAAGTTCAGTTTGGCGAGCTTAGGTGTTAAGATGGTTTGCAATCAAACTCAACTTTTTTTATTAATAAATAGCTCAACAATATTCTGTAAACTTATATACAGAAACCTAAAGAAATGTATTAATTTGCAGTCCTTAGGGCAGTAAATTCTGATAGACGATCTAAAGTAGTAAGTATAAATACCGCATCTAATTTTACCTAGTCACGCCAGCTATCTAACTCATCTATTTCACTTCCGAACAGAGTTAGAACTTCCTTTGTTACGTTCTGAGAGGCAAAAAAATGACTACTCAACTACAACAAAAAGCCAGACTTGAAATCGTCACCTTGAACCCTGTTTACGGAGTTAACTATAACAAGGGTTACATCGGTTTTACCTATGACGGAACAAATCCAGTTGGTCGAGGAATTGCTTATTTTACTAAGTGGGATAAAATGAGCAATATTTATGCTACTCACGCTCTCATCGTTACGGGGGAAAATACCTGTATTGAAGCGAATGCTGGCACGAATATGGTAGAAGAAAATCCTCTAGAACCCTATTTTCAACCTTCTAATTGCCAAATTTTCTTCCGCAAACCCAAAGATTTAACTGACGAGATTGCCGAGCGTATTGTTGAGATTCTCAAACCAGAACTAGGTAAAAAATATGACTATAAACTAATCCTAGCTCATGCCTTTTCTGGAAGTTTACCCTGTCAGATACTCAATCTTTTATCACGGCAAAAAATCAAAAAATTACTGTCTGAAGCTCTCAACTGTCCTGATAAATGGATTTGTAGTGAGTTAGCAGCTTACGCTTTAGATGAGCAACCTGAATACCGAGATATCGGAGTTCTGATCAATCCTAATTCTACCATTAATCCTCAAAAATTATTTGAAGATGATCTGATTTTTCAGGCTTGGGAAAATCAGGTTGCAGCAAAGTTGAAAGATTTAATCACTGGGACAACAGTAATTGCTTAGATGTATTACCTGCATTATTGATGCTATCAGGAGAATATCAAATGACCACGACAACTATTGCTAGAGTTCCTCTTCACGAACCAGGAAAATTACTTGATCCCTATATCAAGGACAATGATGCTTTAATTGCTCCTGCGGAGGATTTTACTATCTCGATCAATACAATTTCACTGCAACTGTATACTAAGTACAAAGGTCATTATTTAGCAGGACAGTGGGATAATAACTATTTCGCTCTTGTCAGTCAGATAGGATTAGGAGATCAAGAAACCCCTATTTTAAAGGTTCACTATCTTAATCACATCTCTGGAATGACTTTAGATGTAACAGACATTTGGGCTGAAAATGTTGCTGTCATTGAAGACTTTCAAAAAGATGAAAAATCTCAGCGATTGTATTTATCGTTTAGTAGTTTTTGTCAAGGATTAGGACGTTCTACCTTAGAACAAGTTACCAAGTCATTGCAGCAAGTTGTGGGAACTGTAGGGGCTGCTTTTCCTAGTTTAATACCTTATACAACCCTTGGAAGTACAGCCTTACAGGGCATTAATAATATTCTAGCAACTGTTGTTGAAGCTAGATTTCAACCCCAAGTGAAAACATCAACTTTTGGTCTTTATCCTGCTAACGTTGAGCAAAGACCTGTGATTGGAGAAGCTCCCTTACAAACAGGAGCTTATGCCTTTTTCTTTGAACCCGTTGAGATAGAAACCTTGAAAATGGGCTCAGACGGAATTGTGACTGCAACTAATAATAAACCCGTGAGTCCTTACATTGTAGTTAACATCAAAAAAGGGATTACTTTAGCCCCCAGTCAAATCGAGAAAAACTTAGCCACTGAAGTATTAGAAGCTTACCACAGAACTACTAACTATCCTTTAACCCCTTCTAATACCGTGATTCCCTACTTCAATGCCTTAGAAGAATTGGGTAAAACTATTCGTTTAGCTAGTTCTACTAAGCGGTATTTTGAGTTAAAACAAAAGGGCGATCACCTCACTGAAGCGGAAGCAAAACGTCTAGAGATTCTCTTGGCTTACTTAAAGGAAAATCTCAAGAATTTTGAGCAGTAATCAATTAATTGGCATTCCCTAACTTTTAGTATTTGGAAACTGTTTAATAATAGGAGGAAACGATTATGATGTTCTCATGGACTGATTATGTGCGTGCCGTTGCTACCACCGAACAAATTCCCACTCGGTATCGCAAATTACGGGTTGTTCAATTAGCACAAGCAATCGTTGAATCTGCACGAGGTACGAGTAAACTTTTTCAAGAAGCGGGAAACCCCGGTGGACTCAAATGGCGAGATAAAATTGACGACAATTACACCGAAAAAATCACCCATCAAATTTGGTTAGTTACCCCTAGCGAACCCAATGGTTGTTATTGGTGTCATTGGAAAACCGCAGAACAGGCCGCAATGGGATATTGGCGGTTTATCGGTCGTCCGAATTCCCCCTATCAGGGATGGGAAGAATACGATAATGATCCGGAAGGCTATTTACAATATATTTGGGAAAAAGGCTATGCCACCGACCCAAACTATGTCAGTAAGGTCAAAAATGTTTTCCCTGAAGCTCAAAGCTTACTAGATGAATATGGTGGAGAACAACCTCCCCCATCACGGGTTTTCAAAGTTGCTATTATGCCAGGACATGGAGGGACAGATTCAGGGGCAGTCAACCATGCGCTAAATTTACGGGAAAAAGACTACAACTGGAAAGAAGCAGTTGAAATTAAAGCCCGTTTAGAAGCGGAAGGCAATTATCAAGTGATTATCTGTCGTCAAGAAAATGAATTAGCTTCCCTTTCAACCTTGCAACAACGAGCTAATGACAGTGGTGCAAATGTTTGTTTGTGTCTGCATCATAATGCTTGTAACCGACAGGCAAAAGGTTGGTGGTTATTTTATGTGAATCGGAGTCCAGAATTTGAGAAATTTATCAAAATCATCGATAAACACTTCCGAGGACTGCCTTTACAAGGACGGGGTTATGAATACGCTGGAACGCCCTTTGCCCATGACTGGTATAGTCGTGTCTGGAATTGTACCCATGCTTGTACCATGCCCACCATCTTGTTTGAAAGTTGCTTCATTGACAATGATGAAGATGCTCGTTGGTTGAGAGATGGCGGTTATCAGCAAATCGTTGAGAAAATTTGTGCGGGAGTTAAGGAATATTTAGGAAGTCAACCACCCCTACCTCAGCCTGAAAAATTCGTCTTTGTCTGTGATGCCAATCCGCCTTTAAATGTGCGGAAAGGTGCAGGAAGTAATTATGATCCTGTGGGGCGTTTAGATAACGGGACACGATTAACGGTTGTAGGTGAAGAGGGCAATTGGCTCAAAATTAGTAAACCGATTGAAGGTTATGTTCATCGTGACTTGACAAAATCTTCCTATTGCGTGTTTGTCAATGACCCGAATCCGCCCTTAAAAGTCCGTTCAGGGGCAGGAACAAACTTTTCAGTGGTCACGGAACTGACTAATGGCACACCCTTAAACGTGATAGGGACGGATGACAATTGGCTTCGCATTGATAAACCTGTGGAAGGTTATGTCTTTACTTCTTTAACTTCCTCGCTGCATCGAGTCTTTGCTGCTGATGCCAATCCTCCCTTAAATGTGCGCTCTGGACCTGGGACTACCTATGAAAAAGTGGGTCAATTAGACAATAATACGGCTTTAACTGTCGTAGATGCTGGTTTGGATAGTCAAGGTGCGAGATGGCTTCGTATTAGTTCACCTTGTTCTGGTTGGGTCCTAGAAAGTTTAACCTCCGATCGCCTAATGGGTTCGGGAATCAATCCTCTTGCTTTCAATCTATCAGAAAGTGAGCAATACGATTATTGTGCCGAGATTATCACCCATAATGGCGGAACATTGCGTAAACGTAACTTAATCTCTTTCCGCAAAGAAACCAGTACAAAAGTCAATGATTGGCATGGTTGTTACGATGATATTACTTACATGATCTGGAAAGATGGCGCGGGGAAACACGCTCGTAAATACGCCTCTAACACGGAACCCTCATCTCAGTATGAAGATAGTAATAATCCATTGGCTGATCGCAACAGAATGGGGGTTGATGCAAATGGTGATGGACGACTGGATTTAGGACGTTTACCCGAAGGATATTACGAATATAAAACAGGAACAAGTGCCACCTTGGGTAAAGTATTGTGTCCTACCGCATCAGCCATGGCGGAACGAGATACCAGTCACGATGGCCTATTTCAACCTAATGAACCTCGTGCTTCTGCTGGAACAACGATGTTATTTCATCAAGGTGGAGAAACGAATCCTTTCAGTGCTGGATGTCAAACCATGCCTCCCAATGAATACACCAGATTTTGGAATGATTTAAACAGCAACGGTGATCCCGGTGTCATTGGTTATACCATTGTTCGCTGGTGTTCAATTGCTTAACTCCTTGTCCAAAAATTCACGTCAAGTTAAGCAATCACAGATAAAATATTGTCGGCATTGACTTAACTTGATTACCAAGGATAGCAACACTATTGGCTGAAATAGCCAGATAAAAGTCAAGGCGATCGAGATGTTCATTTTGTCTTTGACGAATACGCAGAAGTCAAAGAAACTTAAACTTTTTGTTAGGTAGGGCAAAATCAATCTAATCCCCTCCTAGTTTTAATAATTATGATCACTTATTTGAGGACTTAATTATGATATCAATTCCTGAAGAACTCAATCCCAATCAAGGCATACCGGGATGGTTAGAACTCGATGATTTAAGCCTTCATGGAGACATGGTAGCACGCATCCCTAAAGGTGCTTATGTCAAAGGAATGATCGGTGGAGAAAAACCTTTTTTTCCCATCTCTGAAATGCTTGGTACAGCTATCTCTAAACCTGAAGGAGTAAATAGCAATCATGGATGGGTTGAATTAGAAACTCTGACCTTTCATCGTGACATAGAAGCTGTTGCACCCATTCCTCCTTATGTATGGGGAGAGATGGATGAAAACAACAATTTTTATCCCGATAAACCTTATACTATTGTGCGTTCAAATGATTTTATTGGCAATGGAGAAGAACAGTTTATGACTACTCAAGCCATCGAAGCATTGGTAAATACTGTCATTAAAAAATACCCCATTGATAGTACCCAAATAACCGATCCAAGACAAAAATTTACTTTATTAGCTGGATCGAAACTTGAGATTCAACAGTATGACAGGGTGGATCATAATCATTGGAAATTGGTTTTATCTTCTCCTGTGAATGGTTCGGTTACATGGTTTGCTTATAGTCCCCATGTCAATATCCTTCGCCCAAATATTAACCGAAGCACGGTGATTACTTACCAAATCTTAAACGATGACAATGGGAAGCTGAAAGCAACCGCTAAATTAGCCTGTAACTTTTGGAATCGTTTTGTCATTCCTCAGTCTAATATTGTGATCCGACTAGGAACATTTTATAGTCCTGGTTCTGTGATTGCTAGAGCCTATAAACCTTATCAACAAGGCAATACCGTCTATGGCAAGATTGAGTTTAATACTAAGTATCTTGGAACGTTTACTAATTATGGTATTGCTGGCACAATTATTCACGAAATTGGACATACATTAGGATTTGGTTGGGATCAATGGATGAATTTGTTTTATCAAAATACGGGTGCTTTTAAACCCGAAACAATCAAGAAGATTCCCGAACTACAATATATGTTTGTTGAAACCGATTATGGTCCAGGAACAGCATATTCCCACTGGGACGAAGAACGATTTGATCAGGAATTAATGACGGGATTCAAAGATACCTATGAATATGTCTTACCTGTGACGATTAAAGTGATGGCACTTCTCGGTCATGTTATTGCTGAGGAATTAATCCAAAAAACGAATTTAGAAACCTTGATTCGTGAGATTGAAGATGTTCTATTCACCATGACAGAAACAGTCCAAGAAATTAACTTTGAATACTATAAAGATACCGAAATATCGGAGGAAATTTACACCGCATTGACCTAAAATTGTCAACATAAATATGGGGGGAGTTATTACTATTTTCCTGAATTAAGCTTCCCCCGATCGAGTGTTTCATAATTTAAGGACTGTTTCTATGAAAATTACCCACCTTTTCAAGCTATTATCAGCACTTAGTTTGGCTCTTCTTCTCGGTTGGCTTTTCCCGATGGCTCATATTAAGGCTGACAATGTATCAACACTGGGAAAATATCCTGTCTGTGAACCATCTGCTGTCGTAAAAGTAACCTGTCCAGAATCAGAAGGAAATTGCCTTTTAGTAGCAGATAATGAACAAAAAGACGCTCTCTTTCTCTATTCTGTGAGTTCTAAGCAATTAGACTCAACTCGTCAAAGTCAGTTAGCCTTAGAGAAAAAAATAAGTGACATTGAAGCGATCGCAAAATTAGATGATAATAAAGTTCTTCTCTTCGGTTCTCACAGTCGTAACAATAAATGTGAGATCAAAGCAAATAGACAACGGTTTGTACAGGCTCAATTGTCGGGAAATCAATTAAAAATTATTGGTGAACTGATCCAAAGTCCTCAAATCGATTCTAAAGTTCTCTTTCAAGGTCTAGATGTGAATTCTAACAAGATTATCAGTGCCGTGAGTCGTGCTATTGATGAGGCGGAAACCAAGGCTAATCAATCATTAGGAGATAAAGTGGCGTGTGAACAAGCCAATGCTTTTAATGCGGAAGGAGCAGTAGCCATTCCTGAGCCTTTATCCCTCGAAAAATTCAAGATTTGGATTGGCTTACGTTCTCCCGTTGTCACATTAGACGCTAAGAATTATGCTGTTTTACTATCAATGGCTAATCTGGATAACTATCAATTCGATGGTGCAACACTTCTAGATTTAGGGGGACGGGGAATCAGAGAAATTACCTTTGATAATAACCAGATTTGGGGAATTGCTGGCGGGCCGAAAGATGGTCAAGATAATTTCGTTTTTTGGAAACTATCGGCTGAGGATCTCAAACCCAATACGATTCTTAAACCTGAAATCCTTCGAGAATTACCCCAGTCATCAGAAGGATTAGCGATCGTTGATGGAACAGCCTATATTTTGATTGATGGCAATAGTGGGGATTCTGGAAATCAGTGTGCAATACCTGCCAAGTTTATGCAATTTACTGTCCCTAATTAGGGTTATGTCCTCAAATTTTGCTAGTTTTGAGACTTAGATAATCCTCTGATATTGAAAAAAAGGAGAATCAATGATGACTACCCAAAAACTGAAAGCTCTAGTCAATACTGTTATCAAACAATCTACCCTAGATAGCAGTCAGATTACTGATCCTACTCAAAAATTTTCCTTGATAGCTGGAGGTGAACTTGAGATTAATAGCTATCAATCTGCCGCTAATAATCACTGGCAATTAACACTAACAACCCCTGTTAATGGTGTAACAAAATGGTTTGCTTATAAGCCTCATCTAGAAATTCTGACAACAGCATTAGATAAAATTAAAACCATTAATGCTGAATTTCCGAATATTGGTGTTTATCATCGCTCTAATGACCAAGATCGTGAATCTGCGGGTTCAGGAAGAGGCATTTTTCCCTCTGGTAACGAACCTGATCATCGTTCCGAGACAACTTATTTACCCTTTGTTATGGCCACACGACGGCAAACCGATATGATGGCCAGACAAGCTTATTTACTCTTACCTGAATCTATTCGGAAAGAGACTGCTTTTTTAATTAGCGATCGCCTCATTCAATCCCCTGAAGAATATATTCCCTACATTGAACAAAAGAAACAAGTTGTTCTTATTGGGAGTTTTATGGGCTTAAAACAAGAAATTACTAGCTTAGGAGACTATCAGAATAGCAATTCTGACAATCAATTACTCCGAGCTTTTCATAACATGGAGCTTCGTCAATTAGAGTATTCCATTGATTTAGTTAAGAGTCTGAATAAGCCTATCATTGATATTGTTTTTGCCATCGGTGACTCTCCCTCTAAATATGCTGATGAATTTCGTTCCGAGATTATGGAAAAACGCTTACATCAGCTATTAGGATCTCGTGGATTAGCTCATTTAAAACGCCCTTTAACTTGGGGGGCTGATGATACCACTTTACGGGCATTTGCTCGCCAACTTCCTAACCTAAAACTGAAAGTGATTACTGCAAATTCTCAAGCCAAACATCACTATGATGGCTATAGAACTACAGAAGAAATTGTCAAATATATAACTCAGGAATTAGGTATTACTATCGTCAATGATGATAATTGGGATGCTCAAGTGTTTATTTTTGATCGCCATCCCCAAGCTTCCTATCATTTTGGTGACAACTTTAATGATACTAATCAGAAAGCACTGGATCAAAAGATAGCTAATCAGTTAAAAGCTTTACCAACCAATCAACAGAGCAAAACGATTATTATTGATGGACGAAATCCCAATGGAGCTTTTAATTCTCTTTGTATTCCTCCATCGGATAAGTTTCTTGCTTTTGGAGGTTGGGGAACATTTGGCAATGTCTGCGCTCAGACTTTAGCAATGGCTAAAATTTTACACTTTACGGATAAGCCTAACAAACTGGCTATCCAACGTCAGTTATTACTGGAAGCTGTGGCTCATGATGTCTTTATTATTGGCTATGAAGCCGCTCAATCTTCCAATAGTCCTCTACGCAAACGCTTGGCTGAAATAGGAGGTCGTTATCTTCATAAAGAATGTAAAGATCAACGATATAAAGATGACAAAGAAGTCCAAAAAACTTATCAACAAATTAATCGTTTTGTTAACGAACAAATGTCTAAACTAATACCAGAAATGGGTTCTACTCAATTAGTCGTTGTCCCTCAACTATGGCGAACTTTTGAAAGTCAAGTTTTCGTTAATGGGGGAGAATTATCCGTTGCAGGAGTTTATCATCAAGATTTACCTTCTGCTACCTTTAATCCTTTTCAAGCAGTAAAAAATGTCAAAAAATTTGGACTCGATGAACTGCTTCAAGAATTTTAATTAATTGGGGATTGTCATTGTCTTTTGATATCGGCGGGGTTAACAACCAAAGTCACAAAATAAGGAGAAAATATGAAAGACGCTATCCAATTTCAAAAACCCAATTATCAAATCCGTTCTCTGACGTTTAGTCCTAACGGTCAGTTTCTAGCAACGATTGGCGAAAACGCTGACAAGTATCAAACGGTTGTTCTCTGGGAAACAGCTTCTAGTCGAGAGCTTGCTCAATTAGATGCTAATATAGAACCGCCCGGAATTCTTCAAGTTCTCTTTAGTCCTGATAGTCAAATTGTTCTAACAGTTCAGGGTTTTCTAGGGCAAGTTACCCTCTGGAAAATGCCATCGGGCGAAAAACTCAAAGAACTTTCTATTGGCAATCTAGTTGCTATTAGTCCTAATAGTCAGATTTTAGCCGCTACTCACTTTCCTATTTATGAACCAGAGGATTTTGAAAGTCGTCACAGTACCATCGGTTTGTATTCTCTTACTGGTGAATCATTAGGTCATCTTGAGGGTAATGAACACTATATCTATGACTTACAAATAAGTCCAGATGGTCAATATTTAGCGGCTATCGATCATCCTCGTGGTGAAGAAAGTGGAACGTTGAGATTGTGGAATCTCTCCCCTTTCTCATCATTTAATTAACTTTTGCAAACAATCCCATAGGAGAAATACCATGACTTCCCTACAAATTATCAATCCTACCAATCATGCTCGCTTTGAATGTCTAAAACCTGTTACTTTTACAGGCAAAGTAAATTCTGGAATAGTCACTGTAGAACTCAAAGCAGATGACAAATATTCCCTAGGCAATAATCAGGTTAAAGCAGACGGTTCTTGGTCGATTACTTATTCAGGATTCACGAATCCTGGTGATCGCAAAATTACCGCTATCGCTCACACTCAAACCAATCAAAATAAAGAAGAAACCAGCATTCTGATTCATGTGGCAGCTCCCTCAGATTATACTAAAACTATTTATGGGGGTCTGGTTTTAGATGATTACAAAAAGCTTAAACACACCCAGTCTCTGCCGACAGACCACAAGTTAAGTGATGCCGAAGGATGCCGGTTATTTGAACAAGGAATCCTGCCCATTCTTCAGTCCAAAACAACCTTTATGGAAGCAACGGAGGAAGGTCATAAGAAACTAAACGAATTAGTTGAACAAAACAAAGATCAATACGGTATTCATCATGCACCCTGTGCTTATTCTGTCTCCTGTGTGATGAAATATCTGGCTGAAAAGTTAGGATTAGCCACCGTCAAAGCACTTTTCCAAGACCCCTGTTTAATTGATAATGTTCAAGTTACAGGCGTTGAGAAAAAACTGCGTCGTCTGGGATTTCTCTACTTTTTGAAAGAAGATTACCTAGCACCTCGTGGGGCAATTGGAGCAAGATGGCCTCGAAATAATCAGGATCAATCGGATCACATTTATTACATCACCAAAGATGGAGCAAAACGGACTCAATTTCCCAACCCAGAGAATTATTGGGATGATCAACAGGGCAAACACGAAACCGGAATAAACGGGCCTAAATGGCAAATTAAAGACCTTCATGCTGAAAACCTCGATTTCTTCGATCATGTTTTTATGCAATGGGAGAATGGCTATACCGAAGGATTTTGGTTGCCACCGGGTATTTATCCTTTAAATCGTGGTTTCAATCTGTCGAATCTTTAGTTCCGTATTCTAACAATGCCCATGGGCCGACCGTTTAAAGTAAGTGGCACTTCGGTAATAGCTCAGTTTCTAATGGCAATTGGTCAGTCTCTTATCGTTTTACTGACAACGGCAAACGTCAAATTGAAGCGAGAGGATTTGATCAAGATAATCATTCTGTTGCTAGTGAAAAGATTACTTTAGAAATTGAAGCTTCTTCCATATAGCGGTGTGCAGTCGTATGAGGTACAGTGTCACGAGCTATAAACCATGCTAGGCAAAGCTTGGTCTGTATCTCACTCAAGCGCTTACCGCTATAAGCTGTGAACCAAGAACGAAACTCTTTGAAATTGGCGGTCATTCTGTTTGGCAAATTTCAGGACAAACCGCTTTTTTCTATCAATCAAAAATGAGTATTGATGCCGATGGTGCGCCGAATGCCTATCATCCCGACAATATTGGCTTAGATGATCTGAAAAATGCCGGTTATCCAAATACGTCTTGGTGGAAGAATATTCTTGTCCCTGACCCTCAAAATCCTAATCGAGCTTATGAGCAACGGGAGCATCTCATTTATGCAAGCGAGTAATTATACTTGTCCCTAAAACTGGTTTCTAGCAAGGCTTTCAAAATAGCTTGACATAAAACCTGATTTAGGGGTTACAAAGGTGAGCATGAGCAATGCCCACCTGAGTTTTTTTTAAGGAGTAATTACCATGAATAAAGTTGCTGTAATCACAGGTTTAGCCCTAGCATATTTTGGTGTTAATGTCAATAGTTTGCAAGGGGCAAATATCACCTACAATTTTCAAGGTGTCATAACTTATGGAAGTCTGACGGGAACTTATTCCAGTTCGGCTAGTTTCGATAATGCGGCGATTACAGGAGTGGATTTTGAATCTATCCCCTTGACCAATATTAGTTTTAATCTACTCTCCAATACCTTTAATCTCGCTTCGGCCGATGCCCCTCCCGTGGCTAATTATTTCGATGGGACTTTTCTTGGCATCGATTATAGTGTCACCTCTACTAATGCTTTCTTTCCCATCGCTAATTTTGCCCTGACTAGCGGATTGTTTAACCTCAGTGAAGCGGCTTTTACCTATACTCCTCGCTTGGGTATTGCGGGACAAGGTAGCCTAACTTTTAGCAAAGTTCCTGAACCTTCTATCGTTATCGGTTTAATCATTTTAGGAGGAATAGGTTTTGTCCTCCGCAAAAGGCCATAACTAATTTGAGACTTCCTTCGCTAAAAACGCCTACGTCTAAAGCTCTTGCTAAAGTAACTCAAGAATATATTTTGGTCTGTAATGAAGTTCCGGGGGAAGGCGATAAGTTGTCTATTTCGAGGTTCCCTATTTTAGCACGATGGTAAGTAGGGAGGCACAATTATTTGTAGGATGGGTTAGCGGTAGCGTAACCCATGCTGGCGTTGGGTTTCATGCTTCAACCCAACCTACGTTCATCTTATATTTAATTCCACCCACCTACTTATTGCTACTCGATTTTATAGAGATAGGCTTCTGGGGTTTCCAGAAGGGAAGTCATCGGGCGATCGAGAGGGGGGGTTTTGGCGAGGGTAAAAATTGGAAATAAATCGTTCATTTGGATAGCCATTTTAAATTTCGGCTGTATATAATAACTACCCGATGGGCAGGCATTGGTTATCGTTAGCTCTCTTTTGGTCATAAAGGTATCGATATAATCATACTGACCATGCTCTTTTCTTTTGCCTTTCTTGGCCGGATCACAAAGGGGTGAACCGACCGGAATCTGATTGATAATTTCCACTGTATCGGCCACGGATAGGAGTCTTTCGGAACCGTATTTACTAGCAAGATAACGTTGATTGAAATAGAGATTAGTTGCGATAGAATAGCCGATGATAATTGCTAGAACTAGACCGAGGATCCTGTCGAAAGTCTTAGTAAAGTTTAGATAGGCCAGACTAGCGATCGCCAAGAGGATAGGAGCAAACCAGAGTAAGATTTTACGATGGGAATAAAAATGCTCATCAGGATAATTAGAGGAAGCGTAGAGAAAAATTATCCAAGTGATCGCAAAAAAGCCGATCAGTGTTTTATTGCCTCGATATTTTTTGATGACTATGTATAGAGAAATGCCGAAAAAAATAGCCGAAACTACGACATTGAAAATCGATATATTGTCATTCAAAAAAAACACTTGATTACCCAGATAAACCGTTTCCCAAATCGCTTTAAATAGACGAGTGAACAGATTACTCGATGGTTCACCGCTCGCCCCCTTCTCCGTGAGCGCTCTCACCAGTCCTTTCGTATTGGCGAAATTCCGAACTATCTCACTATTCCAATACATAATCAAGGCGAGATTTGCGGAGAGAATCGATAGAAAAGGCAAAAGACATTTACGAGTATTCTTGCGATTTCGATAAACAAACCCTAGAGAGGCGATAACAGAAGTCACTGGGATAATTAACATCGTGGTGGTGTGTAAACTCACCAATATAGCGACGGTAATCCCGAAGAATATCCAAGCTATAGCCTGATAGAGCAGCGGCTTACTCGTTTCCATCTGGAAACGATAGAGTAAAGCAAAAACGAGCAGGAAAAAGGGTATTGGGCTAGGGTTCCATGAAAAATTATTAATAAAATAGTCCCCATAAATCGTGCTATACCAAAATCCTGCCAAACTGGACAGGAGAAGACGTTTATCTTGTTCTACATTTTCTAAAAGTTGATAAACAAAGTAGATTAAGAGGGGAATCGATAGAAAAGAAAATAGTCCATTGGTAAGGACTTGAAATTCGGGAGCGGTACCGAAAATTGTCAGGGGAAACCCTAAATAAATATAGAGGGGGGGAATTGCGAATCCATATTTTCCACCCCCACCCGCAAGTCCCAATTGAGGAAAGTTTCCCTTCCACATATCCATCCAAAGATAACCAAAGGTAATCTGATCGGGATCGGGTCCGATATCGAAGGTAACGTATTCAAAAATACTGACAATCCTGGTGAAAAAGGCAAAGGCGATCGCTAGAATCCCTAAAATCAGTGCCATTCCTCGGACTTTATTGATTGATTTCCCCATAAGTGTCGGTATTTTTATCCTAAAATTGTCTGGTAGCTTCGTGACCGTATCCCCGAATGTTTATCTTCGCATGGTAGCACGAATTTCTAGTCCTACTCGGTCAGGATTATAGCGTTAAAGATGAAGTATAACCTGATTTAGCATTACTGGCCGACTCCCCAAAACGAAAACTTCGTACCTCACCATGAAGATAACTGCTATAAGATTTAAGAGCCTGTTTAGCAATAAACTGGACACACTCGCTTAACAAAATTTTTTTTAGACAGATATTGGACACAATCGGGAATCCCGTGTTAAACTGCCTCGATAAGATGATGTCACTCTCAAAGCCCTTCACTATATAATCTAATGGTAATACAATCGGTCAGTTTAACAGTTAAGGACTATAAGTCTAACATTCCCGTGGCCATCTTGTGTGGTGGCAAAGGAACCCGACTGCGGGAAGAAACCGAATTTCGACCTAAACCGATGATTGCCATCGGAAATCGGCCAATTATTTGGCATATCATGAAAACTTATGCCCAATATGGGCTAACTGACTTTATGCTCTGTCTAGGGTACAAAGGGGAAATAATCCGGGACTATTTCTTTAACTATGATTGGAATCAAAGTGATGTCCTCTTAGAGTTAGGCAATAAAAAAGTGACCAAACTCGATAGTGGACACGAGGAGGAAGACTGGCGTATTTGGTTAATTGACACGGGACAGGAAACCATGACGGGAGGCCGTCTTAAACGTCTCACCTCTTATATAGACCAAAGCAGAAGCGATATCTTTTTAGCCACCTACGGGGATGGGGTTTGTGATGTGAATATTGCGGATCTGTTGGACTTCCATTACTCTCATGGGAAATTAGCCACTATGACGGCGGTTCGTCCTTCTTCTCGCTTTGGCGAGTTAATCATTGAGGGTAATTTAGTCACTCAATTCCAAGAAAAGCCCCAAACGGCTGAGGGATGGATTAATGGGGGGTATTTTGTCTTAAATCGCAAGGTTTTGGATTTAATTGAGGGAGATGCGACGACTTTTGAAGCACAGCCCCTAAGAACCCTGGCTGCTTTGGGAGAACTCGCCGTCTATAAGCATGAAGGGTTTTGGCAGTGTATGGATACTTACCGAGAAATGGAAATGCTCAATCACCTTTATGACACTGGACAAGCTAGATGGAAAATATGGTAAAGGAAGCATTTTAGCCTGGCAAAAAGGTCTTTATCACGGGTCATACTGGCTTTAAGGGGTCTTGGCTGGCGTTTTGGTTACTCCATCTGGGGGCAGAGGTAAAAGGCCTCAGTTTAGCCCCCAATACCACCCCCGCCTTAGCTGAGTTAGTGGCTCGTTTAATCGCTTCATGGCAACCGGATGTAGTCTTTCATTTAGCGGCGCAATGAGCGTCCTATACCGAACTCAAGTCATTGACAGATAATCAATCCTTTAATAGCAGGAGGCACTAAGTGGACATAGTAAATTCAATACATATCCAGATTAGGAAAATGCTCAAAAAGCCATCAAAAATTGATGGCAGATTTTTGGTAATTGCTGCACTCTTAGGATATTTTGGGTTATTGTATGTAGCTAATTTTTTTGTTCCCTATCACAAGTTTTGGAGGAGACTTGGGGTTCCTGCGCTTAAAAACCCTTTTATGGATCTTGGACTCGTATTAGGTGGTTTTGATTGTGATCGATTGACAGGAGAAGTTTCCCTAACAAATAATTCTTGCTTCAATCAAATATCTTATCCTAGTAGTTGGTCTTTATTAACTTGGCTGGGGTTAGAGCAGCGTGATACTATATTTTTGGGAGTTTTCTTTGCTTTAATCTTTTATGGGATAACTTTAATTATCATTGGCAGATTAAATTATCAAGAAGCTGTAGTTTATGCCCTAATTTTATGCTCACCACCGGTAATGCTTTTAGTGGAACGTGGCAACGTAGATATTGTTATCTATTCTTGGCTTGGTGTCGGACTGATAATAATTAAGAATAGCCGAGCCTTAATTTTTAGGTTGTGTGCCTACTTATTAATATTTTTTTGGGGAGTTATTAAACTATTTCCCATTTTTGGTCTGACGGTAATTATTAAAGAAAAAAGAAATCTATTTCTGTTCTTGGCAGCTATTTTTACCACTGCTTTTATTACTTATTTTCTCGCTAGTATAGAGGAGATGAAAACTATCTCAGAAGCATTTGATGTTGAGCGTGTTTGGTTTCGTTTTGGCCATCAAGCCCTCTTTTTGAAAGTCAAACCTTTTCTATCAAATCTTTCTTTATTTACCAGCAGCGATATTGATATTAAAAAGACGATCAGATACATAATTTATATAATTATGAGTTTATTAACGCTATTAATCTTGACCAGATTTTTATTGTCGAAATTTAAAATTTTTCAACAATGGCTTAGTTCCGATTTTGTATCAACGGATGCGGGCAAATCTTTGGATAAAAGTCAATATATTGATTATTTCCGTCTTGCAGCAGGCCTTTATTTAGGAAATTTTCTAGTTATTGGCCTTGTTATGGATTACAAATTAACTTTTCTAATCTTTGCCCTTCCTCAAATACTGGACTGGATTAAGCAAGAAAATCAATTAAGCTTGTCTTCCAGTATAGCTTTAGTCGCTATGGTGACAACCTTTTACGCAAGTCCATTCTTATATCCTTGGTTAGTTGATGAAATGATCAATTGGCTCTTAGCTGCCAATTTATTATACATGGCAATTCTCTCTATGCCTGAATGGCTAAAAAGTTTA
>NZ_JADBTF010000117.1:0-5115 GCF_020246295.1 Microcystis sp. M090S1
TAATTCTTGTTTTAATTCTCCATGTACGCAGTCTTTAAAAGCCTCTATTTCGTTCCAAGACACGATTAAGAGTGGCTTTTAGGCTAAGTATAATTACTCATCGCGTAAGTGAGATGCTCCCCCTACTCCCCGTCTCATCACTGATAACTGCTTACTGTTTACTGATCACTGGTAAATCAGAGGGATAAGCTATTGTGCATCTAAATTTGATATTCGTTTTCAACCGTTCCCTGTTCCGGACTAGCTGAATTTGATATCCTCTTGGGGTTTCTTGAGCGGTTTCCCAGCTGCCTTAACAGATTTACTCTGTTCTGGTCTTAGAGTCGCTCTAAGTGGCACTTTCTAGCATATATCGTGCAAATGCGCTAGTATTTAACAGTAAAGCCAACCTAGAACGACGGGGTTTCTGACCCAATTTTTCGATGAAAATTCTTCAGATTGTTCCTTCGATTTCCCTTGTTTATGGTGGCCCTAGTCAAATGGTACTCGGTTTGTCAGCGGCCTTGGCCCAACTAGGCCAAGAGGTGACTATTATTACCACCGATTCCAATGGCGACACGGGACAAGCACCCCTAGATGTGCCTTTAGGGGTCCCTGTTAGTCAAAATGGCTATCAAATCTATTATTTTCGCTGTTCTCCCTTTCGCCGCTATAAATTTTCCCTTGATCTGTTTACTTGGTTGGCTAATAGGGCAAAAGATTACGATATCGCCCATATTCATGCCTTATTCTCCCCAGTGAGCAGTATATCGGCTTCGATCGCTCGTTACCGTCAACTGCCCTATATTCTCCGTCCCCTAGGCACCCTCGATCCGGCAGATTTGCAAAAAAAACGGCAACTTAAACAAATATATGCCAATTTTCTGGAAAAACCCAATTTAGCGGCGGCGGCGGCAGTTCATTTTACCAGTCAGCAGGAGTGTCAAATCGCCGAAAGATTTAATATAAAAACTAAGGATATTGTCATCCCCCTAGGGGTAGATTTTTTTGACCCACAAGCTCTACCGGTAAACGGTTTTGATCTTCCCCAAAATAAACCGATCATCCTCTATATGTCCCGTCTTGACCCGAAAAAAGGTCTAGATTTATTGCTGCCCAGTTTAGAAAGTCTGTTAGCAAAGGGCCTAGATTTTCATTTTGTCTTAGCAGGAGGCAATCCCCAGGATCGGGAGTACGAAAATCGCATTAAAAATCAGATCGAGCGGTCAATCTTGGGCAAAAATACAACAATTACCGGATTTGTGACCGGAGAAGTAAAAAATAACCTCCTCGCTAGGGCCGATTTATTTGTTTTACCTTCCTACTATGAAAATTTTGGCATCGCAGTGGCAGAAGCTATGGCTGCCGGAATTCCCGTGGTTATCTCCGACCGGGTGGATCTATATCCTGCGGTAGCAGCAGCCGCTGCGGGATGGGTGACAGCTTGTCAGCTTGAGGATTTAACTAATACTTTGGCAACGGCTATCACTAATCCTGAAATTCGCCAACAACGAGGGAAAAATGCCAGGGATTTAGTCTTAAACCAATATAGCTGGTCAGCGATCGCTGACCAACTGTTAACCGTCTATGAAAATCTAGTCGGCGCTATCGATCGTCCCCTGCTCGATCGAAGTCACAGACGGATTAAGATTTAGGCCATCAGGATAACCAGCACTAAAAATGCCAGTAGGGTTAAACCTGATTGCAGAAAGACGGGAAGCGCAAAAGAATTCATAACAGTGGCTCACTTTTCTAGGGATGGCTCTATTTCCAATATACGCTTTCATCTCCGCTAACTCCTCATATTTCCGTCCGCAATGTCATCATCTCATCATTTATTCATCCCAGAGGGAAAATTTGAGGTAAATTGTACTGTATTTAAACTGGGTAGGGAGCATTTTAATACAAATGTACGGAACTCGGTAACTCCCCACCCTGTTCACTTAAGTTTCAGCGTCGTGATTATAATTAGGGAATGATAGAAATTCTTAGGCAATAGGATCACATCAGTGTTGATAAATCATCTTTTCTTCGGCGCTTTCCTACCCCTTGATACTCTCCTGTCCACCCAGGGGATTATGGTTATGCTTCTGGCCGCTTATGCTTTAGCCATGTGGATGTTTCTAACCAGCGCCCCAAAAGTTCATACAATCATGGTGACAGATTTGGAGACAGCCCGACAATTTTATGAAGGACTTTTAAATTTACCCACGGCCGATGTTCCCCTCCATTACTATTACAATTATGAGCAGACGATGGGCAATAATATAATTGACCCATTTTATATGTCTAGTAATCCGGCTGTGACTACTGCCAACCCTTCTTTGGGAGATCAACCCCAGGGTTTATGGTATCAGTTAAAGAAAAATACCCAACTGCACATCGTTGCTGGAGCAACCGCGGGTTATAAGGATCGTCATCGTCACGTTTGTTTTGATCACGATTGTTTAGAACAAATTCTGATGCGGGTGGAATCACGACGCTTAAAGTATAAAGTTCGTCGCAATAAACCTTTAAATTTTTTGGTCAAAGATAATGCTGATCGCGTGATTGAAATGGCCGAAGTCTCAAATTAGTTAACGGTAATTAGATTGGGGGCAACCATAACGGTAAATAACTAAACTATGAATGATCAACTGCTCACAATCGTTTTAATTTCTTTAGGGGTAGGTATTGGTTTGGCCATTCTACTCCTGATTTTAGTCAAGTTAAGACGCTGCAACCAACAGGTAAATAGTATTGTCGATCATCACTCTCTCATCGGTTTAATCGGAGTTGTTCAAATCCCCTTCGATAAAAATAGCAAGGGGAAAGTGCGAGTTAATGTCGGGGATAGTCTGATCGATATAGTAGCGATAACGGAAGGGGAAGAACAATTTAATGTCGGGGATCAAGCATTTATCCTCAATTTCCAGGACAATAAAGTTTTAGTCATT
Organism: Microcystis sp. M090S1; assembly: GCF_020246295.1. Classification (NCBI taxonomy): domain Bacteria; kingdom Bacillati; phylum Cyanobacteriota; class Cyanophyceae; order Chroococcales; family Microcystaceae; genus Microcystis; species Microcystis sp. M090S1. The sequence goes on from NZ_JADBTF010000117.1 coordinate 2,916, forward strand.
GCGGAAAAGTATATCAGAGGCGATTTGTAATTTCTTCTAGACCAAAGGGTAACTAACTATGAATAGTCAAAATAATTCCTATCTCATCCAAATCAATCCCAATCAAGACGACAACAATCACAACAACAGTGCTGGTAATTTATTGTTGAATAGTGTTCCCATTGCTTTATTGATATTTCTGGGGATTGGTGCGATTTGGTTTATCAATTCTTTTTTGTGTATTTGCAAACCCAATGAAGTAGTCATCCTGAGTGGGATGAAACGCAAATCAAAAGATAGACAAGATGCAGGTTATCGAGTGATATCGGGGGGTCGGGCGATTCGTATTCCAATTTTAGAAACTGTTAAACGCATGGATGTCACCACAACCCCGATCAGAATTGAGATTAAAAATGCCTATTCTAAGGGCAATATTCCCCTGAATATAGTGGCAATTGCTAACGTGAAAGTTAGTTCTAAACCTGAAATAGTCGGCAATGCGATCGAACGTTTTTTAGATCGAGATCGAGAAGAAATTATTCGCGTAGCTAAAGAAACTTTAGAAGGAAACTTGCGGGGTGTAGTCGCAACAATGACCCCCGAACAAGTGAACGAAGATCGCCTAAAATTTGCCGAAAGTATTACCAGTAACGTCAGTCAAGACCTGTTTAAACTCGGTTTAGAAATTGATACTCTCAAAATTCAAAATGTCGCCGATGAAGTGGATTATCTTAACTCCCTCGGACGGGAAAGAATCGCTTTAGTCATGCGTGATGCTGAAATTGCTGAATCAAATGCACTCAATGAAGCTGAACAAATAGTCGCGGAATGTGAGGAACAAGCAACCGTAGCTAAAACCCGCGATCAAATTATCATTTTAGAGCAAGAAAACGAATTGAGAAAGTTAAAGGCAAAACTGGAACAACAGGCAAAATCGGAAGAAGAAATAACTATCGCCGCCGCTAAGGAAAAACGTGCTATAGTTGAAGAAAAATTTCAACAGGTCAGAGCAGAATTAGAAAGATTACGTCTCCAAGCAGATGAAGTTTTACCCGCAGAAGCGCAGCAGGAAGCCGAAACTTTCCGCGCTAGAGGACAAGCGGCAATTTTTGAAGAAAATGCTAAAGCTGAAGCCTTGGTTAACGAATTATTCGCGGAAGTTTGGCAAAACACCGGCAGCGAAGCATCAGCAATTTTCTTGATTCAACAGTTAGAAACTATCCTAGAAGAAGCGATAAAAATTCCTAAACGCTTACACCTCGAGCGAGTTAATATTGTTGATAATGGTGATGGTAAATCCCTCGCTACCCTGATTAAAGTCTATCCCGAAATCGTCAATCAATTCCTCGCCAGTGTCCATCAAACCCTCGGTATTGATGTGGTCGGAACTCTCACCAATAAAATTGAAAAATAGCAGTCAGAAAACATACTAGCCTGATTTTATTGAGTACGGAAGTTATCGATTTATTCCTGCCAATAAATTGTCTTATATTCTGCTTCCTTGCTCCAGTATTGCAGGAATAATAAATGGCGGATAACCTGTTCTAAAAGACTGGCTACAGCATTTTTCTTTTCTTTGCCCAAATACTCTAATTCCTCGATTAAATGTTCTAAGTCTAGCTGTTGAAATTGATGATTTCTGAGTAGGCTAATGGTTTCTCCTAGCCATTGAGAGTCATCAATCTCATAGAGTTGTTTTAATGCGTGAACACCTAGCATAATTGATTGTCTCCATCTTAGAGCAGTGCCATGGTGAGTAAATTTGTAGATAATAATCTTCTCGATTAACTCGATAACATTTCTTTGATTGTTAGGGTCAACAACCTGTTGGTGGGTTTGCTCAATCAAGGATTGAACTTGTTTTGGTGCTTTTTTGGCGCCGATGAGGATAAACTGGAGGATACTGATCCCAAGAGATGATAGATGGGATAACTTTAGATTAGTGCTTATTATAACTCTTGCAAATTAATTATATGTTATAATGATGCGTTAACTAATTTTTTGGGGAAAATTAGTTAATCAGTACATTCGTCCTGAATGAAAACTTGAAGTTTAACTTTTAACTCAAAACTCTTTAGATCTGCTTTAATTTGGTTATCAAAACCTCTTTATTTAAGCGGCACAAACTATCTCAATTTTTATAATTGAGAATAAATTCTCCTTGACTTGATTAATCTTTAGGCAACTTTTAAGAAGCTGCTATACCTATCCCTAACTCACA
>NZ_JADBTF010000118.1:0-5097 GCF_020246295.1 Microcystis sp. M090S1
ATATCAAGGTCGCCGGTGGGCAATCGGAGACCTCAAAAAACGGACGTGGAGGACAGCATAAGACTTCTGTTAAAGAAGCAGCATCTCGTGAAGCGTCAACCCAGCGGTCGGTCGTTCAATTAAGTTTGTTTGATCTGCCGGTCATCACCGTCCGGCCCCGGCGGTGAGGATGTCAACACCCAGTTGCGGAAAAAAAAGCGATCGAGGCGGGTTTAAATGTGATTATTGATGCTTGTATCCAGATAGAATATCAGCGTCTATTTGCCTAAAACAAAACCCCACCATCGGTGGGGTTTCGGGTTTAATTTAGGAAATCCTAGAAGGTAAAGGTTCCGCGCAGGGTGCCAATCCACTCGTTACCAGTGCCTTTGAACTGTTCAGGTGCAGAAATCCAGATGACACCGGGGGTGATAGAAATATTGTCGGTGACTTGGTACTTGTAGAACAATTCAACGTGGTAGGGAACGATGTTAGATACTTTTAGCCCCATGTCTCGGAAGCTTAAGTGACCGATGTAGGGCTGCGCACCAGCAAACAGACCTAAGATATTTCCTTCTTTACCCAAGTCGGGGAAGGCAATACCAGCACCGTAGGTCCACACTTCCGCATCACCGAGACCGAGTAAACGCACGGTGGAGTAGGAACCGAAGGCACTCAAGCTGGCGAAACCAAGATCCACTGCACCGGTTAAACCGTAGCTATTGGATACTTTGGCTCCGAAGTTGAAGAAACCGACTTCATCCTGTAGGGTGACGCTATCAGGATCGTTGCCGTTGACGTTGAGCAGGGTATTTAACTGAGTTTGGGAAAGGTTAGCGGCGGAAGTACCCGTTACACCGAAGGAACCACCGTTACCGAAGATGGCGGTATCGGCACCTTGGTAAGCGTTAACGTAGGTGAAGCCGACGTTGAGGAAGTTAAAGAGGTTAGCGTTAATCTGTGCTAAAGCGGCGTAATCTCCGTTAAAGAGACCATTACCCGGGTTAGGATTGGCCGCAGAACTAGAGCCACCACCACCGGCTAAGTAACCCAAGGATAGGGAGGTCGGACCGACAATGCTTTGGAGGAAGCCTAACTGTAGGCTAACACCACCCCCAGAACCACCACCGATACGGTAGATGGGGTTTTCGGAAGCGAAGGTAGATAGCGCACCATTACCACCGTCGAAGTCTTCAAAGAAGGGGTTAGTGGTGGGAACGAAGTCATTCCAAATACCACCCCAAGCGGCGACGTAGGTACTGAAGCGACCAAAATAACCTAAGTCAATCGGGGTATAGTAGGCCAACCAGTCGAGAACCACATCGCTACCGTTACCGGCCGCGGTCCAAGTTTGGAATAGGGAAGGGCTTTGCAGATTATCGAATCTGACGGAAGCGGGATCACCATTTTGTAGTGTGGTGGTCGATTTGTAATCAAATCCGAAGGGAGTGGCACTACCCGCCGCTAAACGAGTTTTCAATACGTCCTGACCGGTGAAGCTCGTGTTTAACAGCAAACGAGCGCGGTATTGCATGGCGGCCTGGGAGGCGGGGCTACCGGCACCGACCGTATCGGTGACAGCGAAGATAACTTCCCCAGCTAATTTGGTGGTGGTGGAGAATTGGTTATTTTCGAGGAAAGACACCCGGCTTTCTAAGTTATCAACTCTAGCTCCCAAGGCCGCTAACTCAGCTTGGAACTCATCCATCAAGCGCTTGAGGGCATCTAAGTCTTCCTTGAGGACGTTGACACCATCTTGAATTAAACGTTCCATGACGTTTAAGCAAGCGTTTAAACCAGCCGCAAATTCCCAACGGGTTAAAGCTCGGTCGCCGCGGAAGGTGCGATCGGGATAACCAACAATACAACCATAGCGTTCAACTAAACTTCTTAAAGCCTCGAAAGCCCAAGCGGTGGGGGAAACATCCCGCAGTTGGTTAACGCTGGTGACTTGATCGATGGTGTTCCCCTGTACGGGTGCAACTTGACCTTCGTTACCGTACTGTTCGATCTGATTGAGTAATTCGCCAGTTCCTGCAGCGTTGTCCTGAACTTGAGCGATTTCTAGATTGTTAAATTCGGTAGAAACACTGGTAGATTTGGCGGGATCGAAGCTACTAGCATTAGCGGAAGCTACTAGGGTAGCCCCTAAAATCGCTGGGCTAACCAGCAATGATTTCCAGAACATTCTTAACATGATGGTTTTTTCCTCACACCTTATAGGTTGACTACACAGTTTGACGACGCATATAGCCTTTCTATTCTTTTGCCATTATACACAATTTAATTACTTAGGGAAAGATGCGATCTCATTTTTTTTCCCTTGACCAGTTGAAAAAGTGGCCACCCTGTCGCTCCTGACGGCACTTAAACAAAAACTAAAGTAGGTTAGAATCCTTACACAGAGAAAACTTAAGCTCATACAACAGGCTCGTCTAGACGAGTCGGGCAAGGTTCTGTGATTTTGATAACGGCCACTGAACTGGGTTGTTGTCAGGTTAATTGATGATTTCTATGGTGGCACTCTTAATATGGAGTGATGTCTAATGGGCAAAACTTAACGCCGATAAAAACAGAGACAAGACCATGAAAAAAAGAAAGATAGCCAATACACTGCGTAAAGCCTTGCTAGAAGAGGGCGAGATGGAACGCGCTCTCTATGAATACGAATTGGAAGAACACATAGACTACTGGTACGAAGGTCTCAAGTCCGACCGTGATCAGTTTGTCTTTGCCGTCACGGAAAACTCCGGTGATGTGGCAATGGTATTGATTACGCCGGGTAAAACTATCTATGTCAATGAGGAGGCGAGAGAGAAACTCTCTCAATTCTGGATAAAAGCTTATGAGAATAATATAAATCAACTCATTCCCATGATGGCAGAGAATTTGGCCAATGATATTATCTCGGTGACAGGCGTTAAAATGGTGTCCCCAAACCAGAAGCGGCGCTGGGTTAGTTTGCGCCCGTAGAGTTAAAGTCAAGAAAGGCTCACTTAGGAAAAAATTGGTATTAGTTCTGGTTCTGGGGTTCCCAGATGACGGGAAACCCCCAAAAACTATCCGCCCTTACCAATTGCTCGGTAAGGGCGGTGTAGCGGGTCATCGGAATCGACACCAGACTGCCGGAAGGAACTCCAGCTAGTCTAAATCTTGTTTAGACGTGGGGGTCTAGAGAACAGCCCCGGCGCACAGCCGGCTATTGTCGATTAGGAGACCCATGCTTTTACTACTTTCTACCATCGACATCACCTCCTGTATCCCTTAACGGATTGATTATCAAATTTATCTGCAATTAGCTTAACGCAGCTGTGCGGAAAAAATCAAGGCCGGCAGCTAAAAATTTTTTCGGCAGGCTGAGGTTAGCCCCAAAATGTAGGTGGAGATAGGAAGCGTGCAGATTCTTACCTTGCCACCCTTCGGCATTGATATCACTTTTGGGGAATGCTTGCAGTTGATAAATCGGTGCGTCGCTCACCCCGCTTAATTGGGAGCGATGGAATTCATGGCCGCGCACTGGTTGACCTGCTTTGAGCAGGATCGTCTCCTGTTTGGCGATGGCTTGCCGATAACCTAGGGTTAATTTCGGGGACATTATAGCAGATTTGGGGATTATTTGCAACATAGAATGGTTTTTTTGCTCAAAATCAACTATTTTGTCACATAAATACATTAATCCCCCACATTCGGCGTAGGTGGGCATTCCATCGGCGATCGCTTTTCTCACCTGAGTTAAGATAGGGGTGTTAGCTGCTAATTCTGGGGCAAAGATTTCGGGAAAACCGCCACCAAAGTACAACCCTTGCAGGTTTTCGGGCAAATTTGCCCCTTGCAAGGGACTCCAAAAGATTAATTCTGCGCCTAAATTGGCTAAAATATCGAGATTATCGGGATAATAAAAGTTAAAAGCCTTATCTCTGGCAATACCGATACGGATAGGGGGAAAAAGCTTATTTGCTCCTGGGGGATTTTTCGGGTTCTCTTGGGGAGAAATAGTGAGTAAAGGCAAGAGAATGTCCCAATTAAAGCAGTTTTGGGCAATAGAAGCCAGTTGATCTTGCAGTTGCCTGATTTCTCCTAGTTCATCCCTGGGAACCAATCCTAGATGGCGATCGGGAATTGTCAGGGAATCTTGACGACGCAGAACCCCGACAATCGGCATATTGATCGATTCTAGGGCGGTTTGCAGTAATTGCAGGTGGCGATCGCTGCCAACCCGATTGAGGATAACTCCGGCTAGATGGAGATTTTTGTCTAAAGATTGATAACCGCGGACAATAGCGGCGACAGAGGTAGATAAACGACTGCAATCGATAACTAACAGCAGAGGAAGCCCTAAAATACGGGCAATATGGGCGGTACTGGCATAATCGGGAAATTGAGTATCGCTTAATTGAATACCATCAAATAGCCCCATTACCCCTTCAATCAGAGCATAATCGACATTTTGACAATGTTGGGCAAAACAGGTTTTTACATAGTCTTCAGAAGTTAAAACCGGATCGAGATTGCGACAGGGGCGACCGGTAAAATGACTATGGAACATGGGATCGATATAATCGGGCCCGACTTTAAAAGATTGCACTCGATCGCCACGACTGATTAAATAGGCCAAGATTGCCAGAGTAATCGTAGTTTTACCGACTCCGCTTCTTTCTCCTGCGATGATCATTATTAGTTGTTTTTTTTCGAGATCGAGCTAGACTTAATTAACCTGTTACACAATCAATTCTAAGGCTTGCCAACGGCTAATAGAGTCAATTTTGGCCGCTAACTGGTTCCTGTGTCAATCGACTTTTTTTATTAGCGGCGAAATCGATTTGACCACGTTTAGGATCATTGTCATCATCTCTAGACAACCAGCTATTGTTCTGACTTTCCCAAAAACCAGAGACTTCCTCCCCCACCATTAAGATAGGCTAAGACGCATTTTAACCGCCTATCCTTAAGATTGGCTAAATCTCCTCAAATCAACAAGCAATTTAAATTCGCGGGCAGCTTAAGTAGGGAGGCACAATTATTTGTAGGATGGGTTAGCGGTAGCGTAACATAATCGGGCGTTGGGTTTCATGCTTCAACCCAACCTACGTTCATCTTATATTTAATTCCACCCACCCA
>NZ_JADBTF010000119.1:0-7609 GCF_020246295.1 Microcystis sp. M090S1
AGGCCGAATTTGAATTCTTTTCTGAACAAAACCCCCTACTATCTGTTGTCAAGGTTCAGTTTTTAGCTTGGTTATCGCTTTTTCCATTGTAGCTTAAAGCCGTCCTAAAAGGACGGGGTTTTAACCCAAATTTTCGATAAATGTCCACCGGCCCAGACGGTCGCCCCTAGGCTGTGGAGAATTACTAAAATTTTGAACAACATGGGTTTCTCTCAGTCATGATTTGCTAACTTATAGTACTTGGTGCGGCTATTTTCGAGTATTCAGTAACAATAGATACAGAAAAAATCCTGATATCTTCTCCTTACTAAAAAATATGGATTTAATTTTATGTCATCAAACGGCGGATTTTGACGCTTTGGGGGCAGCGGTGGGTTTATCGTTGCTGAAAGCGGGTAGTCGCATTGTGTTAACGGGGGGAGCGCACCCGACGGTGAGGGAATTTTTGGCCCTGCATCGGGATGAATTCGCTTTAATTGAACTGCGTAGTGTCAATCCGGCCTGTATTCGCTCTTTAATTATCGTTGATAATCAGTGGCGGGAGCGTCTGGGAAAAGCTTCCCAGTGGCTCGATTTAGGGCATTTACAGGCGATCGAATTGTATGATCATCATTTGGATAGTGAAAGCGATATTCATGCCTCTAGCGTCCATTTAGAAGCGGTGGGAGCCACCACGACTTTAATTGTCGAAGCTTTACAAAAAGCCCACATTCAACCAAACTCGATGGCAGCGACGGTAATGGCACTCGGTATTCACGTTGACACGGGTTCCCTGACTTTTGCCGGTAGTACCCCCAGGGATGCCTATGCTTTGGCTTGGTTAATGACCTGTGCTGCTAACATTAAAACGATCGCCCAATACTGTCAACCGAGTTTTTCCCCGCGCTTACAGGAGTTATTTAGCCTTGCTTGGGAAAATCTAGAGATTAAAACGATCCATGACCGTAAAATCGCCCACGTTCTCCTCCATACTGCCGATTTTATCCCCGGTTTGTCTAGTGTGGCCGAGCGCCTACTGGAATTATCCGATAGTGATGCGTTACTTTTCGGCCATAGTTATAGTAAAGACGAGGAAGATAATTCTCGACAGCGTTTAACTGTGATCGGTCGCTCTAGAATCGATGGGGTGAATCTATATCGGCTTTTTTCCCCCTATAACGGCGGTGGTCATGCTCAGGCCGCTTCGGTGAGTTTTCGCGATGTTCAGCCAGTTCAACAGTTAAATCAACTACTGGGGGACTTAATTGCTCAAATTCCCCCTTCTCCCACCGCTAGGGATTTAATGTCTTCCCCAGTGCGAACAATTCGTCCCGATACTTCCATATCTCAAGCCGAGCGCATCCTTTTCCGTTACGGCCATTCGGGTTTATCGGTGGTAGATGAGCAGGATCGCTTAGTTGGGGTGATTTCTCGTCGTGACCTCGATTTAGCTCTCCATCACGGCTTTTCTCGCTCTCCCGTGAAGGGATACATGACTTGTAATCCGAAAACTATTACCCCCGACACTTCCCTTCAGGAAATCGAGTCGCTGATGGTAACGTACGATTTGGGGCGTTTACCCGTACTAGAAAACGGGCAGTTAGTCGGTATCGTCACTCGTACAGATGTATTAAGACAGATTCATCAAAATGAGCGGGTGCGTTTTGAAGGGGTTGCTTTGGTTTCCTGTCTTTTACCGGCGATTAAAGAGCGTTTAGAGCCGATTTTATGGTCATTCCTGCAAGCTGCCGCCACTGCCGCTCAAAAACGCGGTTGGCATCTCTATCTGGTTGGGGGTGCGGTGCGCGATTTATTGTTAGCCACAGAAAGGGATACTTTATTGTTACAGGATATCGATTTAGTGGTGGATGGCTGCCATCGCGCCGCCGGTGTGGGTGCGGGGGTGGAGTTGGCTAATTGTTTACAGGAAATTTATCCGGGGGCCCGGTTATCGATTCACGGGGAATTTCAGACGGCGGCTTTGTTATGGCACAAAGACGAGCGTTTTGGCTCGTTATGGGTGGATATCGCCACGGCACGCACGGAATTCTATCCCTATCCTGCCAGCAATCCCCAAGTGGAGGCTAGTTCGATTCGACAGGATTTGTATAGAAGGGATTTTACAATTAATGCTCTGGCAATTCGCCTAACTTCGCCGAAAGAGGGGGAATTACTCGACTTTTTTGGCGGTATGTTGGATTTACGCGCCCAACAAATCCGGGTTCTCCACGCTAATAGTTTTATCGAGGATCCGACGCGCATCTATCGAGCGGTGCGTTTTGCCACTCGGTTAGGATTTGTTATTGAACCCTTGACAGAAAGCTATATTAGGTATGCGATCGAAAGTGGAGTTTATGATCGCTCACGGCAACAAAATCAGAATGCACCCGCTTTACAGTCCCGTTTAAAAGCGGAGTTGAATTATATTTTAGAGGCGGATTACTGGGAAAGTGCCTTAGAAAAGTTGGCCGATTTGGGGGCTTTGCACTGTTTACACGGGGATTTAAGTTTAAATCGGGCTTTATGGCGACAATTGCGCTGTCTCAGTCCTTGGTTAGATTGTTTAAGTCTGGAATTGCCGGTGAATGCTTGGTTAATGCGGTTGGAATTATTAATCGCTTCTCTGGCTATGGAGGAAAGAATAGCGATCGCTAATAATTTACAATTGCCCAAAGATACTGTGGAGCGTTTACAAAAACTAGAAGTTATGGAAAGAGAGATTAGCAATAATTTTGCTTATGATCGACCCGTTAGTCAAATTGTCAGCTTTTTCAACGGTTATAAGGTTCCTAGTTTGTTACTGGTGGCGGTGAGGAGTGAGACTAGGATGCGGGCTTTAATCTGGCAATATTTAACTAAATGGTCGCAGATCGAGGCTCCTATCGACGGCAATGACCTAAAAGCTTTGGGTTATCAACCGGGTCCCCAGTTTAAATCGTTACTTGCGGCAGTCTTGGGGGCAACTTTAGATGGAATAGTCAGCAATAAAAGCGAGGCTATGGCTTTTATTGCTAGATTAACTAAGTCAGCAGATTAGGTATCGGCTGCCCCTTCATTTTCCGAAGATTGTCTTTGATCGCTGGAATAACCGCCTCTACCTCCTCTAGTGGTGGTACGATTAGAGGCAGCCCGGAATTGACGAGCGTAGGCGCGGTTGCGTTCAGCTTTTTCTTTTTTCAAATTACGACGTTTAGCCACAAGAATCTCCTTGGGATAATAGATAGACAAGCGGGGAAACGAGCGCTCGCTCCCCCTATTGACATTGACACTCTCCGCCCTAAAAGTGCGGAGATTCTTGGGCTGAATCCTGCCTCCACTAGCAACGCTAATTTTGGTCTTACGGTTTCATGTCTAGTCCGACTACACCGATAAGGCAAGCACTCTTATGGACTACTCCCCAAGCGTAAATTTCTGTGTGTCCCACAGTATTTAATTGTTTTGCGTTCTTACAGTTTGGACTTAATTGAACACCATTGACTGTTAGAAATTTTGAGATCACGGAGTAGGACGTTTAACCTGTTTCCTCACGTTCTCACGCTCGGAACCACCGACAAACATTCTCGCACAAAGCCGTCCTAAAAGGACGGGGTTTTCAACCCAAATTTCCGATCACCTAGAATGGTTACGGTCGGGGATTAGTAGCGACGCTCCCGATTGCGATCGCCGCCAGCACCGAAGGAAGATCTGGGTTCTTTTTCACGAGCTTGATTGACTTTTAATTCTCGTCCCATCCATTGAGCGCCGTCAAGAGCGGCAATAGCGGCCGATTCTTGCTCTGGGGTTTCCATTTCCACGAAAGCGAACCCGCGTTTTCTTTTCGTTTCCCGATCCATGGGGAGGTGAACGCGCTTAATTTTACCATATTCGGTAAAAACCTCCACTACGTCTTCTTGGTCAACCTCGAAGGGGAGATTACCAACATAAATTGACATAAAACCTATCCTTGCACAGATAAAAACAACAGATTTGTAGAGAACCAAGATTTCGGGAACTAGCTGAACCAATACTAAACAGAAACGCTTTGACCATTAATACTGACAACGAGCCGCAGTGCCGACTTTTATTCTCAATTTCCATCCTAGCACATAGCTATTAGCTTTTATCGATTCTGCCTGTCTCGCCACCCGAGCAGATAAACTAGACTAGAATGCTGCCCTATAAAATGCCCTAATTATGAGTTTATCCCCCCATCCGATCGAAACTGCCCTAAAAACCCTGGCAGCGAAAGCGGAAAATTCCATCGAACCAACAACAACCCTAGAAGACTTAGAACAGCTAAGGGTGAATTATCTGGGTAAGAAAGGAGAATTATCGCAGATTTTACGGGAAATGGGCAAATTAACCCCCGAAGAGAGACCGCGCCTCGGTGCGATCGCTAATGAGGTCAAAGAATTAGTACAATCGCTGCTGGAATCCCGGCGAGAAAGTCTCCAGAATGCCCAAATTAAGGCGAAATTAGCGGCGGAAACCCTCGATGTCACCCTGCCTGCTCTTAGCCGTCCTTTAGGGCGAATTCACCCCTTAAATAGCACAGTTGATCGCATGATCGATATTTTCGTCGGTCTGGGTTACAGCATCGCCACCGGGCCGCAGGTAGAAACAGATTATTATAATTTTGAGGCTTTAAATATCCCTGCTGACCATCCGGCCCGGGATATGCAGGATACTTTTTTCTTGAGTGATGGTCGTTTATTGCGGACCCATACCTCTCCGGTGCAGATTCGCTACATGGAAAGTCACGAACCCCCGATTCGGATTGTGGCCCCGGGCCGCGTTTATCGTCGCGATACTGTGGATGCAACCCATTCCGCGGTTTTCCATCAAGTGGAATTATTAGCGGTAGACCGGGGATTAACCTTTACGGATTTGAAAGGAACAATTAAAGAATTTCTTAAGCAAATGTTTGGGGCCGATTTACCGGTTAAATTCCGCGCTTCCTACTTCCCTTTTACTGAACCCTCGGCCGAGGTAGATGTGCAGTGGAAAGGCAAATGGTTGGAGGTGATGGGCTGTGGTATGGTGGATCCCAATGTCTTAAAAGCAGTCGGTTATGACCCCCAAATCTATACGGGTTTTGCTGCTGGTTTTGGCGTGGAAAGATTTGCTATGGTATTACATGAGATAGACGATATTCGCCGTTGTTATAATAGCGATATCCGCTTTCTCCGCCAATTTTAGGGGGATAAACCCGATGGTCAAGAGTGAAGATTTAACCAAAAAAAGACTCCTATCCGTGGCTTGTCATGCTTCGATCCTTTTGAGTGCTACGCTGGTATCGGTGGGGATTCCCTTAGCTATTTATTTCATTTCTGATGATGGAACGGTGAAGGAAAACGCCAAAGAAGCTTTAAACTTTCACCTGAATATGTGGTTATACTACCTAATTGCCGGGATTCTAATTTGGGTTTTAATCGGTTATTTGCTTTTAGCGATTCTTGGTGTGGTGAACATTGTTCTCCCCATTCTTGCTATCCTGCAAGTCTGGAAAGATGCTTATAAGGTTTTCCGCTATCCTTTTATTTTCCGGGTTCTTTAATTAATCATCGGGGTTGAACAGGTTTCAACCCTGGGTGCATCTCATTTTTGTAAATCTGTTGAGTTGGGATTTTTAAATGTAAACTATCTTCTAAAATTGGTAATTACTTCCGATTTTATCACTCAATCCAAGTCTTTGGGGGGTTCTACCCCCCAAACCCCCCGTTGGGGGCGTGGCGCCGCCCCCAAACCCCGGAGCGCATTAGTTTTTCGGTGGGATGCTTACACGCAGCTGCTGATATATTTGTAATAATTTAAAAGTCACTGATAATTGCTGATTGTCCGTATTTCTGCAAATGTGAGATGCAGCCTCAACCCCTTTTTAGTCCTATTCCCACTAGAAAAATAGCCTCTGGAGTTTATAGAGTTCTTGCATAATTAATTTTTGAGAGTGCAAAAATGAGAAAAATAGACATAAAATTGCGTAAAATCCCTAAATAGAGCATTTAATTGATTAATGCTCATTCTTAATTCTCCTGACGACCGGCTACTGGCTCCTGACTCCTCACCTAAAGGAAGATTTTTGATTTTTGCAAGAGGTCTTATGACTAAAATTGTCATCATCGGTGCGGGAATAGTGGGGGCCACCATTGCCTACGAATTAAGCGCCATCGAAGGATTAGAAATTACCCTCATCGATGAAAAAAAACCAGGACAAGGAGCAACCGGAGCAGCCTTAGGGATTTTAATGGGGATTATCAGCCATAAAACTAAAGGTAGAGACTGGAAACTGCGGCAAGAAAGTTTAAAACGTTACGAAACCCTCCTTCCTGAGCTAGAATCCCTCACCGGACTGACTATTCCCTGTAACCGTGATGGTATTGTCCTACTGCGATCGAGTGCCGAAGACGAAGAAAATTGGCGCAAGTTAGCCCAAATCCGCCAAGAACAGGGATATTGTCTAGAAATATGGGATAAAGAGACTTTAACCCAAAAATGTCCCCAGGTGGCCAGCGATCATCTCCAGGGTGCTATCTATTCTCCCAGGGATCATCAAATTAATCCGGCCCTGCTCACGGAGTCTCTCGTCGATGCTGCGGCAAGAAGGGGGGTTAAATGTCAATTTGGGGTAAAAGTTGAAAATTTCGGGAAGACAGAGCTTCAAGGCTCTAATTTGAGGGAATGCACCCAGGTTTATAGTTCCAATGGTATAGAGGAAACAGACTTTTTGATTCTTTGTGCGGGAATTGGTTCCACTGCTTTAACCGAAACTCTTACCCATCCAGTGGAAATCCGACCGGTTTTAGGGCAAGCTTTACAGATAAAATTGACGCAACCCCTAGAAAGTTCCGATTTTAAGCCGATTTTAACGGGAAATGACCTGCATATTCTGCCTTTGGCCGGAGCAGAATACTGGATTGGAGCAACGGTGGAATTTATGGACGAAAAGGGCGAAATTATCGCCGATACTGCCCTATTAGAACAAGTGTATCAAAAGGCGATCACTTTTTGTCCCTCTTTGGCTGCGGGTGCGATCGTGCGTACTTGGTCGGGTAAGCGACCGCGACCAGAGAAAAAATCCGCTCCCATCATCGAATATTTGCCCGGATACGATAACGTTATTCTGGCCACGGGACACTACCGTAACGGGGTTTTATTGGCCCCCGCTACCGCTAAAATCGTCAGGGAAATGTTAAGTGGTAAGTTAGGGTTTGCTGAAAAAGTTTGTTGATGGGGTTAGGAGTCAGTATTCGGCTTTTTTCTCCCCTCTCTACAATAATTACTCGCAGCCAGAAATACGTTGGTCACTATCATACTTTGTGCTTTTTGTCAAAAAAACTTTTTTTTTGCAATAAAACTACATAAAAAAAAGATCATCGTTGTGGGTGAAATTGACTGATTTACCCGTCTTGATTAGGATCACCTTCTAGGTGTGGCAAGGGTTTCAAGCATTGCTGCCTAAAAAAGCATAAAATAGCCCATTATGAAATTCTATCAAATCGCTGTAACCTTGATAACATCGTTGTTAAATAAAAATCTTTCTCAATTAATTCTTAAGAATTTATAAATATTGCGGAATGTTAATTTAAATATTCTCAAGTTTTTGCAGTCAATAAATAATTTTTGCTTATCTTTGTCGGAAAATAGAACTCTC
>NZ_JADBTF010000012.1:0-5652 GCF_020246295.1 Microcystis sp. M090S1
GGGGCGGCCGGTGCGAAAAATCCTTCGGGAAAGAAGCAGAAACCTAAATCGTGAGGTTTGGGAATCGCCGTCCGTTTTACGGCGGCGAGGATGTCAAGAAGACACTGCATATTGATCTTCAGGAGAGGGGTAGCAATAGCGTTGAGTTCCGATTTTTCTGGGACAACCCTAACCAGACTCGTACCTACAAAAGATACCTGAGTGAAATCAATCAACTGAGCGATAGGATTGAAGTAGCTTAAACTAATGGCAAAATCTTTTACTCCTGAGTTAAAAAAACGATTATTAGAGGCAAATTGCTATTTTGAAAGAGTAGGGAAAGGTGATCATGAAATTTGGTATAGTCCGATCCTGACGGGGTGACGATGTGGCTAGACAGCTTGCTGTATAATAGCCATAGTAAGACTTTTAGCCATAGCTAGTATATTCATACGGTGGAAGTTCAGTTATATTGAAAAACAAAGATCTAACTATAACAATCTAGAAAATATAATTATACTAAATCCGTTGAGTATAGGCTACTTATGAGGAGAGGCAATAGGCAAGAGGCAAAAGGGGAAATAAATAATCAGTTTTTAATAACCGGATTTGGTATTACTTGTGCAACAATGGTAATTCGCCTCAGACAGTGATGCAATTCAGACTTGAATTGGCCTCAGCGCCTCTCGAACCTAGGAAATTAATTTGGCACGACTACTTAATTTCTACGGGTTCTAAATTATCAGCAGGAGTAAAACCAAAGAGACGGGAATAGAAATAAAATTCTGCATCTAATGCTCGTTTTATCGATTCAGCTTGACGAAATCCGTGTTGTTCTCCCGCAAAGGGAACGTAAGCAACGGGTAAACCTTTCGCTTTTAAAGCTTCTACCATCATTTCCGCTTGATTGGGTGGAACCACTCGGTCTTCTAAACCTTGGAAAAAGATCACCGGACAGGATAACTGAGCGGTAAAATGAATAGGCGATCGCTGATAGTAAATTTCCTTTTCTTGAGGATAAAGTCCCACCAATTTATCTAAATATCTCGACTCGAATTTATGGGTATCGTTGGCTAAAACCTCTAAATCACTAACTCCGTAATAACTAGCTCCTGCTTTAAAAGTATCATGAAAAGTTAAGGCCGCTAAAGTTGTATAACCACCGGCGCTGCCTCCGGAAATTGCCAATCTTTCCCCATCGACTAATCCCTGATTAACCAAATATTTTGCCCCGTTGATGCAGTCTTCCACATCGACAATTCCCCAATTTCCCAGCAAACGCTGACGATATTGACGACCATAACCCGTACTACCGCCATAATTGACATCTAGATAGCCAAAGCCGCGACTGGTCCAGTATTGCACCCGCAGACTTAAACTAGAGGTCGCCGCAGCCGTCGGTCCACCGTGACTTTTGACTAAAAGGGGCGGTAATTCGCCATTGGGGGCGGTATAATCGGGGTTTTTGGGGGGATAATACCAAGCATAGGCAGTTAGTCCCTCACTGGTGGGAAAAGCAAGCATTTCCGGAATCGAGAAATAATCGCTAGAAACAGTTAAATTACTAGAAGATTTGAGAATTTCTCTAGTTCCTGTGGCTAAATCCCCTGAGATAACTGCTGTTACTTCCCTGAAAGAACCGCCAATAAAAACTATTTTACTCTCCCTGACTTGTAGAGAATAAATGTTAGTATCAGCAGTAATAATTTCTTGAAATTCTCGATTAAGAGTATCGATACTTCCTAAATACCAACGACCATTTTTTGTATAGCTACAAATAATCTGGGATTCCCCAGCAAAGCCGTAGTTAGATAAACCAAAAACCCAATGAGGGTAGGCAAATTCAGCATCAATTGGTTCGATAACTGGTTCGATTTGTTCATCGTGTTTAAAGCAATAAAAGTTCCAGAAATTATTGCGATCACTGGTAAAATATAACTGTTGATCGGCGGACCAGCGCGGTTCACACACCGACTCATTTTCACCACCAGCAATGACCCGAATATTACTCAAATAAAGATGATTAATATCGGCCACCCAAAGAAAAGAACTATCCCAGGGCATATTAGGATGATTCCAACTAATCCAAGCTAATCGAGAACCGTCGGCACTTAAGCGAGGAGAGGTATAAAAATCATCGCCTGATACTAAAGTTTCTATTTCTCCCGTATCTACATCGATGCTGACAATACTATTAACTGGTTCCCGATCTTTTTGGCTATGATCTTCACAAATACAGATTAAACGATTGCGAAATTCATCGAGAATTAAATCCGCATAACGACAGGAATTTTCTCGGGTCAGAGGCTGGGGTAAACTATCAGCAGTTTGGCGATAAATTCTTTGATCAGCAAAATTACAAAAATAGATAATTCCGGCAACAATTAGATAGGAACCTCCCCCGTATTCATGGACACGAGTTCGCACATTAAAAGGCACTGGAGTGATGTCTGTAGTTGTGCCGTCGGGGTTTAATTTAACTAAAACATTTCGCCCCTTTTCCTGTGGTCTGCCTTCTAACCAATAAATATCTTCTCCGTCTAGAGTTACACCGCCAAGACTAATCGATGCTGCCACAATTAGATCGGAGGTAATCGGCGATTTCCAGGAACCGTAAGCTGATATTTGATTAGACATTTTCTGCTAGAACAGTGATCTTAATGGTGAACTAACTTGATCAGGAACGCTGATAAATTAAGAGAATTCCCAGTAAACAGGACAAGGTAGGGATTGGTTGCATCCCTACCTAACTCTCTGTTTTTCTGCAATCGGAGCGGCGGGATTCGAACCCACGACCCCTACTACCCCAAAGTAGTGCGCTACCAAGCTGCGCTACGCCCCGATATTGAACCTTAACCATCATAGCGATAATCGCAGCATTTTGCAAGCTTTTTTTTTCTTCCTTTCTCCCCCATTCCAGGAATTAGCGGCCAGCTATCTAGCTAATTGGGGAATACGTCCTTTTAATCCCGTCATTAATTGCAGGGCAAACAATTTCAACGGGGGGAAACCACGCATAATTGCCAATCCGAGACGACGGATGACAACGATAGGCGGCCAGTTATTGGAGAACAGGCGATCAAGAAAATCCGTGAAGCCTAAAATCGCTAAATTCTCCGATCTACGCCATTTTTCGTAGGATTTTAGGGTAGAAAGCGCTCCGATATCCCCTTGCTTTTCCACTGCTTCCTTTAATACCTGCGCTAAAGCGGCCGCGTCGCGAATGCCTAAATTTAAACCTTGACCACCGACGGGATGACAACAGTGAGCGGCATCACCAATTAAAGCCAGTCGGGGTTTAACATAGGTATCACTCTGCATTAACTGTACGGGAAAGAGAGCGCGGGGGCTAACTAATTCGAGTTTTCCCAGTAATCCCCCCGTATATGCTTCTAATTTCTTGATAAATTCCGCTTCGGGCATTTCTTGCAGTTTTTTCGCTTCCCCATGGGGATTTGTCCAAACGATCTGACAGCGATTACCCTGGAGCGGTAAAATGCCCATCGGACCGGTGGGCCAAAATCTTTCAAAGGCGGTATCGTTGCGATCGAGTTGATGTTTAATGGTGAAAGCGACACAGGATTGCCAATATTTCCAACCTTTGGTTTTAATTTGCGCCCCTTGCCGGATAGCGGATCTGGCTCCATCGGCCCCGATGAGTAATTTTGTGGTGATTTTTCGGGTTTGACCGGCTTCTTCCAGGGTGACAGTGGCTGTTTCTGCTCCGTACTCCACTTCTAACACTTTGGCAGGGGATAACCAGTCAATGCGATCGCAATCTTGGCCAGCATTGTGCAGGGCGGTTAAAATCACTTGATGTTCGCCCACATAGCCCAAATAATCGGTTTTTAGCTCATCGACCACAAAGGGGACAAAAATCGGGTAATCGGCATCAGAAAGGCGAATATGACTAAATTTACCGATACTGGGCGAGATTTTATCCCAGATACCCAAGCCTGTAAAAATCCGGCTCGACATCAACGAGAGAGCATAAGCTTGACGACGGGAGGCGGCCACCTCTAGGGGGCGTTCCTCGATCATAGCGATATTTAATCCTGTATTTTTTAAGGCCACCGCTAGGGTGGTTCCGACTATGCCACCCCCGACAATGATTAAATCGTAGCTGTCCCGTCCTAACATATAAATATTTTTCTCAAAGATAATCAGTGACTACAATGATCTATTCTGACACGATTTTCGGGGTTGCTGTCGGGTTTGATGGTCTTCACCCCACCTAGCCATTGATAGACTTGGAAGGGTTTTGTCCGTCGTTGATATTTTCGGGTTAGGGTTGAGTAAGTGTTTCGGCTCTCTGCCAAGAGTGCCTCTCTTAACTAGGAAATCACCATGGAACTTGATCAACGAATAGCCGATTTTTATGACTCCTCTAGTGGACTGTGGGAAAGGATTTGGGGCGAACATATGCACCATGGTTACTACGGTCGGGGCGGCAAGATTAAACTCGATCGCCGTCAGGCACAAATTGATTTAATAGAAGAATTATTAACTTGGGGTGATGTCACCAGTGCTAATCAGATTCTCGATCTAGGTTGTGGTATTGGTGGCAGTAGTCTTTATCTGGCCGAAAAATTTCACAGCCAAGCGGTGGGGATTACTCTATCCCCGGTACAAGCCGCTAGAGCCAGCCAAAGAGCGCAAGAGTTTAATTTAGAAGAAAAAGTGAGTTTTCTTGTGGCTGATGCCCTAAAAACCCCCTTTCCTGACGATAATTTTGATCTGGTCTGGTCATTGGAAAGTGGCGAACATATGCCCGATAAAAGGCAATTTCTGCGGGAATGTTATCGGGTTTTGCAGCCCGGGGGGACTTTTTTGATGGCCACTTGGTGTCATCGTCCCACCACTTCCCTCGCCGGTAATTTAACGGAAGGGGAGATTAAACTATTAAACGAGATTTATCGGGTTTATTGTCTCCCCTATGTGATTTCTTTGCCAGAATACGCCGATATTGCCCGTGACATTGGCTTTCGAGACCTAAAAACCGATGATTGGTCCCTATCGGTGGCCGCTTTTTGGGATGTGGTGATTGACTCGGCCCTCAGCACAGATGCGATCGCTGGTTTGTTAGCAAGCGGTTACACTACTATCCAAGGAGCTTTATCTTTAGGGTTAATGCGGCGCGGTTACGAGTCGGGTTTAATTCGTTTTGGCTTACTGCAAGGGAAAAAATAATCGGTGGTGATTCGGAAGTAAGTCGAATCAAATCCTGTTTTTGTTCGGGGGTGATCCCTTCTGCATCGATAAAGGCCGATCTCTCCATTTCTTTTTAACAAAACTTAACAATTATTGGCAAAATTTTGCTTGCTTTTGTGGGGAGATTTTGAGATAATATTTTTAAAAGATTTTATTCATAATCGGAATCTTTGCACTCACTAAAATTTGCACAGATTCCCATTATAAGAAAAGCATAACGCAAACCGCCGACAAAGTCAAGTCCTTTCCCATACTTATGGGTGCGAATTTCCTGGAATCAAAAAAAGGGCTTTGGTGGGGGGCAGGTGTTGGGGAGATTTTTGCTGTGTTCAGTGAACAGTTATCGAAAATTTGGGTTAAAACCCCGTCCTTTTAGGACGGCTTTAAGCTACAATGGAAAAAGCGATAACCAAGCTAAAAACTGAACCTTGACAACAGATAGTAGGGGGTTTTGTTCAGAAA
>NZ_JADBTF010000120.1:0-13825 GCF_020246295.1 Microcystis sp. M090S1
GAAGCATTAGAAATTGCCAGAGCCATTAGGGATGAATACTACCGTGCAAGGGCATTGACCGGGTTAGCTCCCTATTTACCGGAAGTGTTACCCGAAGCATTAGAAGTTGCCAAAGGGATTGGGTATAAAAAATACCGTGCAGAGGTATTGACCGGGTTAGCTCCCCATTTACCGGAAAGTTTGTTACCCGAAGCTTTGGAAATTGCCAGAGGGATTGGGGATGAAGACTACCGTGCAGAGGCATTGACCGGGTTAGCTCCCTATTTACCGGAAAGTTTGTTACCCGAAGCCTTGGAAGTTGCCAGAGGGATCAGGGATGAAAAATACCGTGCAAGGGCATTGACAGGATTAGCTCCCCATTTACCAGAAGTGTTACCCGAAGCCTTAGAAGTTGCCAGAGGGATTGGGTCTGAATCCAACCGTGCAGAGGCATTACAAGGATTGACTAAGGTGTTAACGCCTGCCAATGTTGACCTATCCTTCTGGGAAAAAAACCTTCATGCTTTGGGTACTCTCACTCGTTCTAATTTCCTCGAAACTATTCCCAACTTAGCGCCTTTAATCCTTCATTTTGGGGGGGAGGTCGCCTTAAGAGAAGTGTATCAAGGGATTAGGGAGGTGAGTCGCTGGTGGCGGTGATTCTCCTGTCAATAATTGCTATAATAGCTAAAATGGTCATAATGGCTAGTTTCTATAAAGGTTAGTTATGAAAACATTAGGAGCCTCAGAAGCAAAAAATCGCTTTGGCGAACTGTTAGACTTGGCTCGAAGAGAACCAGTAAAGATAGCAAAAAAGGGACGTAATGTTGCAGTCGTGCTGTCAATCGAGGAATTTGAGAGATTTTCCGAGTTAGAAAATCAACTTTTGGCTTTACAGGCAGAAAAAGCTCATCAAGAAGGTTTTATCGGAACAACAGAAAGTGAGGCTTTACTGTCAGAAATTTTAAATGCTTAAGATTAACCTATCTCGACAGGCAACTAAACGCTTAAAAAAACTGCCAGATAAACACGCCAAACAAGTAGCCACAAAAATAACCGAACTGAGAACAAATCCCTATCCCCAAGATTCTCTAAAGTTAAAAGGATACTCCTATCATAGAGCCGATATTGGTGAATATCGAATCGTTTATCGTGTTGAGGAGCAAACACTAGAAATCTTGCTGATTGACAAACGAAACGATGATGAAATTTATAAACAACTAAAGAGAACAATATAGAGAATCTTAATTATCAACCATCAATTAATTAGCGATATTATTCCTGCTAAAATCAAGAAAAACAAATTATCTTTAAACACTCATGAACATTAATGTAACATTTCCCGAAGAACTCCTCATTGCTGCCAGAGAAGAAAAAGAAACATTCTCTCGTAAAGTCATAATTTATACATTAGGGCATCTTTATCAAGAAGGAAAAATTTCAGCAGGAATCGGCGCACAAGTATTAGGATGCGATAAATATACATTTTATACACTTCTCTCTGAGTATGGTTTTTCCATTATTGATTACACAGCAGAAGAATGGGAATCAGAAATACAAACCAGCCGTAAATTAGCCCAAAAAATCCAAGAGAATGAAGATAATTGTTAATTCTACACCGATCATCGCCTTATCTTTGATTAATCAATTAGATCTTCTTAATCAGCTATTTAATGAAGTGATTATTCCTTGGGCAGTTTATCAAGAAATTGTCATCGCTGGAGATAATAAACCGGGGGCAAAAGAACTCAAAAATGCCAATTGGATTCAAGTTCAAGAAGTTGCATCATCATCTCCTCTTGAACCGCTATTACTAGGATTAGATCGAGGAGAATTAGAAGTTATTCTCTTGGCAATTTCAATCAAACCAGACTGGGTAATTATAGATGAGAAATTAGCAAGAAGAGTTGCCAAAGCTATGGAATTACCCGTCAAAGGAACATTAGGAATTCTCTTGGTTGGTTTTTATGCAGGTTATCTATCTAAACAAGAAATTTTAGATTTATCACAACAGTTAGTTGATTATGGAATTCGTATTAGTTCTCCGATTCTTAATTGGCTAAAAACAGAATTAGACAATGATCATTAATACCAAATCAATACAAAATAAACTACCATGAAACAACTAATCGTACACATTCGTGACCAAGAAAAAGCAGAAACACTCTCTAAAATTTTAACTGCTTTAGATTTTGTTGACTCCGTAGAAATCATCGAAGATCAAACAACATTATCTGATAACGAGCAAGATTTCTTTGCCCTAGCAGGATTGTGGGAAGACAGGGATATTACCCCTAAATCTATCCGTCAAGCAGCATGGCGAGAAGAAAACCGATGATTTTATGTGACACCAATATCCTCATTGAATTCTATAAAAACAACCATAGAATTATCGAAGAGCTTCGCCATATTGGACTAAATCAACTAGCCATTAGTTCCATTACTCAAGCCGAATTATATTATGGAGCAATCAATAAAAATGAACTCAACAAAATCAAAAGACATCTCGGATTGCTACATACCTTTCCTGTAGATGTCGCAATATCCAATCAATTTATTAACTTAATGGAAACCTACTCCCTCAGTCACAAACTCAACATCCCTGACTCTATCATTGCCTCAACAGCATTAGTGCAGAATATTAAGCTATATACATTGAATTTGAGAGATTTTTGTTTTATTCAAGGCTTAGAACTCTATGATCTGTCAAATGAATAACCCATCAACGTTAGCATTTTCCAGCGTTCAGCGAACCAGTCATGAATTAGTCAAAAAATCAAAGAGAATGAAGATAATTGTTAATTCTATTCCCAACTTAGTCCCTTTAATCCTTCATTTTGGGGGGGAGGTTGCCTGAAGAGAAGTGTATCAAGGGATTAGGGAGGTGAGTCGGTTGTGGTGGTGATTCTCCTCTCACTAATTAGGGTTTGCCTTACCCAATTGAATCAGCAGTCTGCTCCCCAGTGCCTTCGGCAAGCGCGGCAATCCAATAAAATAGTGAATAGGTGACATCAGGAAAAAATTATCTATGGCAACTACATCAGAAGACGTATGGCGAATCTTAGCCGAATTAGCGACTGCTCAAGCCGAATTGACTGCTGCTCAAAAAGAAACTGACAAACAACTCAAGGAAACTGACCTACTATTGAAGGAAGTCAGTCAACAACAGAAGGAAAACGCCCAACAAATCAAGGAAACTGACCGACAACAGCAGAAAACTGACAAACAACTCAAAGAACTGGGCAAACAAATTGGGGGACTCGGGGCAAAATTCGGCAGCTTTACCGAAGGACTTGCCCTTCCTTCAATGGAAACGATTCTCAGACAACGGTTCGGTATGGAAGTTGTTAGTCCCAGTGTGCGAGTCAGTAAAAATGGACAACACCTAGAAATTGATGTCCTTGCCTATACCAATGGTGAGCTAAATACCGCCTATATCGTTGAGGTTAAAAGTCATGCCAGAGAAGAGTCTATTACACAATTAAAAAGTATTTTGCAACGGTTTCGCAGCTTTTTTCCTGAACACAAAGATAAAAAACTCTATGGCATATTAGCGGCGGTTCATGTATCCCCGGAATTACGGGAAAAAATTCTGCGAGAAGGGTTTTATGTGGCTCGGATTCATGACCAAGTATTTGAACTCGATATTCCCGATAATTTTCAACCTCAAATCTATTAAAACCTCAAAGGCTATCGCTCGATCTTCCCCAAAGGAAAAAACACTCTCTTATTCATGAATCGGCAAAATTCAGTAAAATAGTAATAGACCAAATCAGAGAGAAAAAATCATCTATGACGACTACATCAGAAGACGTATGGCGAATCCTAGCCGAATTAGCGACTGCTCAAGCCGAATTGACTGCTGCTCAAAAAGAAACTGACCTACTATTGAAGGAAGTCAGTCAACAACAGAAGGAAAACGCCCAACAACTCAAGGAAACTGACCTACTATTGAAGGAAGTTAGTCAACAACAAAAGGAAAACGCCCAACAACAGAAGAAAACTGACAAACAACTCAAAGAACTGGGCAAACAAATTGGGGGACTCGGTGCCAAATTCGGCAGCTTTACCGAAGGACTTGCCCTTCCCTCAATGGAAACGATTCTCAGACAACGCTTTGGTATGGAAGTTGTTAGTCCCAGTGTGCGCGCCAGTAAAGAAGGACAACACCTAGAAATTGATGTTCTTGCCTATACCAATGGTGAGCTAAATACCGCTTATATCGTTGAGGTTAAAAGTCATGCTAGACAGGAAGATATTACACAATTAAAAAGTATTTTGCAACGGTTTCGCCGCTTTTTTCCTGAACACAAAGATAAAAAACTCTATGGCATATTAGCGGCGGTTGATTTATCCCCGGAATTACGGGAAAAAATTCTGCAAGAAGGGCTTTATGTGGCTCGGATTCATGACCAAGTATTTGAATTAGATATTCCCGATAATTTTCCACCTCAAACCTATTAAATAACCCTGCCCTAGGAAAAACTTTTTCAGTAAGCTTTATTGTAATTGTCCGCGCAGAGCATAACGATCTTTTTCTAAGCCGAAAGCGAAGAGAAAAGAATGGCGTATGGTGGGGTTAGAGAGAGTAAAAAAGAGAAAGAGAGCGATAACAGCTAATCCTGACGATAAACTAAACATAGTTTTGTAGGAAATTGCTAAAACCCCCAGAATTGGACCGGCTAAGGCTGTTCCCACATCAAAACCGCCGATACAGATAGAATAGGCCCGGCCGCGTTCTTGGGGCCCAGAGCGATCGGAGATTAAAGCCAGTAACATAGGGAATAAAATCCCCCCTCCCGTACCTTCGAGGATAGCGGCTAAAATTAAAGCGGAGGAAGATCGGGCAGAAGATAGAACCAACATCGATAAACCATAGCAAAAAACGCTAATAGTGATGAATAAACCCCGTCCATAGCGATCACTGGCTCCTCCCGACAAAATCCGTCCGATTACGCCCGATAGTGCCGCATAACTGTAGAATAGACCGGCACTGAAAGGGATCTGATTTTCGAGGAGAAACAGGGGTAAAAAAGCGACTAAACCGCCGAATAAAGTACCGACCAATAGAAAAACTAAGGTAGGGACTAAAAAAGCTCGCTCTTGACATAATGCCCAAAAACTGCGCTCGATTGTCTGATTTTCTGCCTTCATTTGGGCTAATTTTTTCTTGAAGTCCGGTTCTTGAATGGAGAAACCCAAGAGAAAGGCGATCGCTCCTGAAGCGGCGGAAACTAGAAATAAACCGTTATAACCGATCGATTTGTCGAGATAACTGCCTAAAGCTGGACCGATTCCCATGCCTAGGGGTGCAGTTAAGCTCATATAACCAATTATCTCTCCCCGTTGACGAACGGGGGAAAAATCCACCACTAGGGTACTGTAACCGGTGGTAAAAGCGGCGATGCTGAGACCATGGTAGGCGCGGACGGCGAATAAAGAGGAAAGATCGCGAAAAAATAGATAACCGAGGGGTGCGGTAGCGGCGACAATAGTTCCAAATAAAACCACTAATTTGCGACTGCGGCGATCAACTAGATTGCCTAACCAACTGCGCGATAAAATTAAACCGATAGCAAAGGCCCCCATGACAAAACCGATATCTTGTTTGCTACCGCCTAGGGAGTCAATATAGGTGGGGAGAGTGGGGAGGAGAGTGGTAATACTTGTCCAGAAAAACAGCGCCGTGACGAAGAGGAAGAGTAGTTGACTACGAGTTTCGGCAGTAAGCGATCGAAAAGTTTTGAAAGCGTTCACAACAGCGACCGTCACAGGCAACAAAAAGACCCGGAGATCACGCCAGTCACAAGCATCCCGTATTGCTGCTACCTTCCGGTCCTGACAAGGTTAAGGCGTTGCGATCGCATGAGTCCGAGTCTTTTTTATCATAACATCTTTTTCGGGGATACGGGCATTTTTTTCCGGAGAATCTCCTCTCAATCTAGACTGTGAACGGAAATTTCATCAACGAGGGGGTTTTTGCAATTGTTGTTGTAGAGAGGTTTCTGGTTCGATCGCCAATCCGCTAAACTGTCGGATTAAGAGTGAAGGACTCTCCCTAGAATCGGCAGCGAGGAAAAATAACCAACGGCTGCCGGGGGTGAGTTGTTCGATGGAATTGAAGTTACTTGTCAACCAAATTACCGGTAAATTAGGCAGATTAGCATTTTTTTGACTAGCTTTTGCCTCTATACCGGCTAAAGTTTCTAAAATGATCCTCTCCCCCTGAATTAAACCCGTTTCACCCGTCCAGAGTTTCACATTTAATTGCCGACGATGGGCATAAAAATAGAGGGAAGCAGCGGCAATAATCGCCCGTTCAAAACTGTCTTCTTGCCAATCACAGAGGGTATCGAGACAGATAATCACTTCCTGTCCTCCCGTTAACACTTCTAATTCCCGAATTTGAAATTCTCCCAAACGTGCGCTAGTTTTCCAGTGAATTAAACGGGTAGAATCACCGTAGCGATATTGTCTCAGGTTACGGGTAAGTCCTTGACTAGCCCTTTGATAATAGCGATTATTTTCTAATTTTTGTTCCATCTCTTGACCGAGGGAATCGATCAGGGGACATTGTTGTAAGGGTAAAATTTGGGGATAAACTAAAGCTTTAGCCGCTGCTTGATGACAACGACGACACCAAAATAAACCGAGAGGGGCTGCTGTTCTTAATTGTACTTCTTGCCAGTGATAAATACCCCGTTTACTGGTGGGTAAATAATAAGTCCAACGATGGCAACTTTTGGAGGCAATCGCTTCTATTGCGGTTATTTTTGGCTGATCGAGAACTATAGGCAGGATATCTGTCACTTCTAACAGATTTATCGGCTGATTGCTAGTATTTTCTATCTCTAGGCTAATACTAAGATCGTCTCCCGCACTTACGGGTACAATGGCAAGACGACGCACTTTCAGGGGAAGAAGGGAACGACGGGGTAAAATTATCGATAAAATTAAAACAGCGCTCGTCGTGCCACAGATAGCATACAACCATCCCGCCATGGTATTGGTCGCAGCTCCGAAAAAACAGAGGGTAATGCCAATGATTACCCCACCACCGTAAGCGGGTAAAATACCGCGTTCTTCTAACCAAGTTTTCATAGAGTTTAGTGGTTTTGTCGTCTTTGCTAGAAAGCTAAAAATCAGGCCCACATCTCTATAATTCCCCCAAAATCCCTCTGATCAGCGAAGGGAGTCCTATCTCTTGCCACTATTGTTATTTTTCTTAACAAAACTTAACAATTGATGGCAAAATTTTGCTTGCTTTTGTCGGCAGATTTTGGGATAATATTTTTAAAAGAGTTTATTTATAATGGTAATCTGAGCATTCAATGCTAAACACGACCATCCCATTATAAGACAATTATAGCCCAAGCCGCCGCCAAAGTCAAGCACTCACTCCTGATTATTTGTCGCCTGAAACTTCTAATTCCGTGGTCGGTGGGGGGTTGGGGATATTAATTAAAATAACAAAGGTTGAAAACCGTGTTTGCGGGAAGCTGCGCCGATTTGTTCCATTTTAGGGACGGTAATTTGATTGCGTCCCCAGGAAAAATTAGTTTGCCAACCCTCCAATTCCAATAAAATCGCCTCAGCAAAACAGGCAAACATTTGACGAGAGGGAATATCCATATTAACGATTTTCATAATTTTCCAGTCAATATCGAGGGAATGCTCGACAATGCCGCCCTTAATCACCGAAATATCGGGGGCATTTAACACCGTGCCTAAATTTTTCGGATAACCACCATCAATAATAATGCAGGGGCGCTTGAGTTTATCTAGATCAATTTCCACCCCTTTAGGCAGACTAGCCACCCAAACAATGATATCAGCCAGGGGTAAAGCCTCCTCTAGGGGAAGAATTTTACCGCGTCCTAACTCCTCTTGCAGAGATTGTAAACGCTCTTGATTGCGTGCCACACATATTAGTTCTTTTGTATTGGTTTTTTCATTTAACCAACGACAAACGGCGCTGCCGATATCTCCGGTTGCCCCGCAAACCACGACGGTAGATTGAGCTAAATCGATGCCCATTTTTTCAGCGAGGGTTTCCACCTGAGTGCAGATGACGTAAGCGGTGTGGGTGTTACCGGTGGTAAAACGGCCAAAATCTAGCTCGATATTCCGCACCTGTCGATTATCTTTGAGATTAAATTCCTCGAAAATAATTGAAGAAAAACCACCGAGTGCGGTGATGTTGATATCACTTTTTTGAGCGAGTGCCATGGCATTTAGCACCTTACGAATAGCAGACTTTACCCAACGATTCGACAACATCTCCGGTAAAAAACAGGATTCGATATATTTACCTCTGATGGTTTGCCCCGTGATGCTGGTGACATGAAAATCATCGACAATTTGCGGGGGGGCAGCACACCAAAAATCTAATCCCTGGTTAGCATATTCAGGATAACCTAGATCGTCGGCGACCGATTGGGCGTGTTCTAAACTGGTAAGATGACCTATAAGACCAAACATTGATTGTTCTTTCGTTAGACTAGATGGCACTAGATAAAAATTAGGATATTGCTAAGAAATCGTTAAGACTCTTAAATATAATACACAAAAGAGCCGCTCTGTGTTGAGCGGCAGCAGGGCGAAAAAAAGAAATCTAGACGCTCAAGCTTTAGACAGCAGTTAATCCGTAGGCAGACATTCGCATAATATCACGGGTGCTGAAACCAATATTGCTTAAAGCTTCCCCGTAGCTAATCATGAAGTCTTCCACGAGGGCCTCTTTTTCCATACCGAGGACGCGAGCATCATCCTCGACTTGATTGAGCATTCTCCAGACAAGGGGCAGATTAGCGCGATTTGCGGCTTCTAATTCCTCTTTAGCGGTTTCAAAGTTCGCTTTTAGCCATTCTTCGCCAAAATTGAGATGTAAATATTCGTCTTTAACTACGCCTTCAGTAATTTTACGGGCAAAAGGATCAGCAACAGGAATATAAATATTATAGGCAGCGATCGCAAAAGCTTCGATAATCAAAGATTGGATCAATAAACAGGTAACGATTTTACCTTCTGCGTAGGCAATTTGGAAGTTATTGTGCAGAGAGGAAAAGAATTCTTTGGCATAATCCATATCAGGAGTGATTTTCAAATTTTGGCCGCAAGCTTGAAAACCTTTCATGTGACGGTTTTCCATTTTTGCCAGACGGTGTAACTCTTCTTTGTTATCGGCGAGGATGTCTGCTAATTGAATATAATTGCTATTGGCCTCGTATTCGCCTTCAATAACGATGGCATTAATGCGACTATAGGCTGATTTATAGGTTTCGCTAGTGAAATCAAGCTCTAATGGTACAGCAAGCTCTGGCATAAACTCGATTGACTCCTATTTCTGACGAGATTTTTCCGACGTTCTTTCCAGTCTAGGGTAAGCCTTCTAGATGGAGTTATCTTTTTACGAGTCTAGCTCGATCGGTCTTTTTTGTATAGCTTGCCCTGAGGCTGACTTCCCAAGTTAGCTATAGCGGTATCTTTTGCCACTGAAAACAAGTCTAGAGGCAATCCCTTCTCAAGAGACGAGATTGCTGGCTGTTTGCTCAAACCGTGGCTAAAGATTTCCGGCGCTCGGCCTGTTGTAAGATTGCTTTGGCTGCCTGTTTACCCGATAAAGTCGCCCCTTCCATACTATCAATGTAATCCTGTTGGGTATAACTACCAGCCAGGAAAAAGTTAGCAATAGGAGTCGCTTGCGAGGGACGATAGACATCCATACCAGGTGCTTCCCGATAGAGACTCTGGGCCAATTTCACCACACTAAACCAAGTCATATTTAACTCCCGCGAGGAGGGAAATAACTGATGGACTTGCGCTAAAACCTGCCCGGCGATATCTTCATTTTTAGCTTTAATAAAAGGGTCACCGGGGGTTAAAACCAACTGTAATAAAGAACCTTCTCCGGGGCGATAATAATCCCTAGGACTGGTGAGAGCAAGATCTGCAAAACAGGAAAAATCCGCTTGGTGGGTGTACAAAAGATTATCAATTCCCACCGCTTTTTGCAGTTGTCGGCGTTTTTCGGCATCATTTAATTCCGTCACCCAACCGTCAAAACGCAATTGTACCGTGGCGACGGGGACTGCTTCTAGTCGGAAAATATTGTCAAAAATCGGCATTTTTCGCCAATCTTGGGGAATAAGACGCTGAATACCGGGGACATCACCAGCGCAAACATAGGCATCTGCGGTGATAGTTTCCGTGGTTTCTCCGTTAGCGACGATCATGCCATTAACTTGCAGATTTTCGCCCTCTCCAGAATAGAGAATTTCCCGCACTTGACGACGGGTAGAGATTTTGGCGCCCCGTGCCTCCAGATAGTTAATAATCGGTTTATGCAGGTATTCGTGGGGGGAACCTTCCAACATCCGCAGGACGGAAGCTTCGGTTTTAGCGGCGAAAAATTGGAAAATCGTCAGCATACAACGGGCCGAGATATTTTCCGTATCGATAAATCCTAAGGCATAGGCGATCGGATTCCACATTTTTTTTAAACTGCCTTCATTACCGCCATGGCTACGAAACCAATCGGCAAAGCTAATCGAGTCCAGATCCCGAATCGTTTTCATCGCTCCTTGAAAGTCTATCAGACCGCGGACGATGGGACTTGTACCTAAGGCCAGAGAATTAAAGATTTTATCGGCTGCCGAGAGTTGGGAGGAGGTAAAAAAGGCTTTTAAACCGTTAAAAGGCGCACCCGCGGCGAAACGAAAGTCTAATTCGCCGATTTTTCCCCCTTCGTTAATAAAAGTGTGGGTGTGTTCTTTGAGCAGTAGGGATTGAAAAGCGCCCACTTTTTTCATTAACTCAAAAAGATTATAGTAACAACCAAAAAAGACGTGCAAGCCCATCTCGATGTGATTACCGTCCGTATCTACCCAACTACCGACTTTTCCCCCGACAAAGGGACGAGATTCTAAGATTTCTACTGTACAGCCCGCATCGACCAGATCGATAGCTGTTGCCATTCCCGCTAATCCCGCACCAACGATCACCACTCGCATTTGTCAAGTTCCTGTTACAATTTTTCACTAAATCTTTATTTTACCTTGATCGGTCTGGTGTTTCTTGCTGGCGATTTTTTCAGGGGCGCTTGAGGGCGTGGCAAAATAATTGAGAGTTGCACTAGGGAGAAGTCATTTTGAAGCGATCGCTAGATAGGAGACAGGAATTAATTATTGTCACTATTATTTGGATATTGGGGATATTAGTCGATAGATTCTGGTTTAGTCTCGATCATACTATTCCTGCTTGGGATCAGGCCGATTATCTCAACGGTGGGATTATCTATACCCAAGCTTTCCAAAATCCTCGCTGGTTTGACGGGGATTGGTGGCGCAGTTTATGGCTAATGTCGCCGAAAATTCCCCCTTTAACCTATCTTGTAACGATTCCCTTCTTTAATCTCTTTGGTATTAGCCTTGATGCGGGTATGTGGGTAATGGCTATCTATAGCGCCCTACTGCTCTTTTCTGTGTACGGATTGGGAATTATCCTCTTTAATGGAACTGTGGCTTTATGGGCGGTCTTAATCTGTCAATTTCTACCCGGTTTATACTATTATCGCCTCGAATATCTCTTAGATTTTCCCTTAGCGGCAATTGTAACGTTTTCTTACTTATGCTTGACATGGTGGCGATTTAGTGGTCAAGGCTGGCTAAAAGCGATCGCTTTCGGTATTTCTTGCGGTTTAGGGATGTTAGTCAAACAAACCACCCTATTTTTCCTCTTTTTACCGATTTTGTGGGTATTGGGCGAAAATCTCCGGCGAAAACGTTGGGGCAATCTAGCGCAATTAATGCTCAGTTTTTTGACGGCAGCATTGTTAATGTTTCCCTGGTATCGGACGAATTGGTTATTAATGTTAACCGCGGGCAAACGTGCCACGGTAGATTCGGCGATTTTGGAGGGAGATCCGCCTCTTACCAGTCCAGATGCCTGGACATTTTACGCCCAAGTTTTACCCTATTTTCTTTCTTGGGTATTGTTATTAGTTCCTGTGGTGGGATTATTAATCTCCTTACGTCATAGAAAAACCGAAGATAAGGTTAATCGTCCTGTGTGGATTTGGTTAGGAGTTTTTCTGCTGGGGGGATACCTATTATCATCCCTAAATATCAATAAAGATGCTCGTTATATTTTGCCGCTTTTACCGACTTTATCCTTAATTTTATCCGTTGGTTTATTATCTTGGCGTGGTCGTTTTGCCCCCAGTATCCGTTGGGGAACTATAACTATTGCCGCTATTCTCACCAGCTTAAATTTATTCCCCTTGGGGGGAGAGCTAATTACTAATGTTTTCAGTCCCGAATTACAACACCATCCCTATTTAAAAACCGGCTGGCAACAGGAAGAAGTAGTTAAAGAGATTCTAGCCGATTCTCCCTATCTTCGCAGCACTCTAGGGGTTTTACCTTCCACCCCCGAATTAAATCAACATACTCTCTCTTTCTACGGTGGTAAACATAATTCACAGGTTGCCGGCAGACAGGTGGGAGTTCGGGAAGAAGATATCGAAAAGGATGTCAATTCTTTAGATTGGTTTTTAACTAAAACTGGTGAACAGGGTTCCGTCCCCGATGTCCAGAAAAAAATTGTTAATCGAGTCGCCACCGGTCCAGATTTCCAAGTGGAGAAAACTTGGCAGCTACCGGATGATAGTACCCTATCCCTACACCGTAAAATAGCCCCCTCCGTCACGGTTAACCCCCTTGAAAATGCACCAAAACGGGTGGAATTAAGAGAGATTGCCATTGCCGAAAAAGCTTCTCCTAATCAACCCATTCCCGTGGTTTACAAATGGGCAGGAGACTGGCAACAATTAAAGTCAGGGATAGTGATTTTAACCTGGCAAGAAGTGGACGGTAAGGATTATTGGATGCACGATCACGGTATTGCTATGGGGGAATTAATGGCAGAAAAATTAAGTCCAGAAGAGCAACAAAAGGGTTTTGAAGTTACTGAAAAAACCGCCATGCAGTCGGCAGCAACTCCCGGAGTTTATCGCTTATCTGCTGTCTATCTCAATCGGGAAACTGGCGAAACCTATCCAATTAAAACTAATGCTCAAATTACCATCGATCCTCAAGTTCCCAAGTTAGCAACGCCCCAATTAGATTTAGTGACCCAATTGCGCTTAAAGTCTGCTAATATTGGTCAAGGATTAACGGGTATTGAACCAATTTTTGAGTTAACTAATCGTATCAATCAATACGATTCGATTCAGGATTATGTGCTGCAAGCAGACAAGGCTTTTTCCTATCGTTTACAGCAACAAAACCCCCCCGATAAATTATCTTTAGCCTACGGATTAGCAATTTCTAAGGTACTACAACAGGATGTAGCAGGGGCAATAAAAGCCACGGAGGAAATGATTAAAATTGACCCCCATAATCCCTATCATTATGCTTATCAAGGTTTTATTTATCTCTACGATTGGCAACCGCAAGCAGCCCAAAAAGTCTTAGATAAAGCTAGACAATTAAATCCCGATAGTGAGGAAATTAAGACTTTAAATGCAGTGGCTGCCTTGATGGGAGCAAATCTCGTTAAAGCTTGGCAATTATGGCAATCAAATTAAAATAGAGTGAGAAGTGGGGTGTGGGGTGTGGGGTGTGGGGTGTGGGGTGTGGGGTGTAGGGTGTAGGGTGTAGGGAGTTTTCTCAGTGAACTGATAACTGATAACTGATAACTGATAACTGACTTCTAACCCAATGTTGGACAAAGATAAGTAAAAATTATTGATTTACTGCAAAAACTTGAGAATATTTAAATTAACATTCCGCAATATTTATAAATTCTTAAGAATTAATTGAGAAAGATTTTTATTTAACAACGA
>NZ_JADBTF010000121.1:0-2889 GCF_020246295.1 Microcystis sp. M090S1
AGAACCGAGGAAAAAATGCGGTCGGACTGACCGTGTTAGAAAACGCTTGCGGAGGCGATCGGTTGGGGATCGTCCGGTTAAACCAGGTCGATCTAGTCAAGAGCCTATGAACCAAGAATCCCCCGCTAACCGCTCGCGCGTTGTAGCGGGGGAGAGTCAAAGTGGTAAATTTAGCTAATTCTCAATCTAAAAATGTTTATGACCACAACCACTTGCGAGAGTAACTCGATCTATCCCGTGCGTTGGCAAGATAACAAAGTTTGGCTGATCGATCAAACCCGTTTACCCATGGAGTATGGGGAAGTTGAGATCACCAGCAGTGAAGCCATGGCCCGGGCGATCGAAACGATGATTGTCCGCGGCGCTCCGGCGATCGGGGTGGCGGCTGCCTATGGTATGGTTTTAGGAGCGCAGGAAATTACCACCGACCAGACAGAGGAATTTCTGGCTGATTTAACTAGAATAGCCGATCGATTAGCCCAAACCCGGCCGACGGCGGTGAATTTATTCTGGGCGATCGAGCGAATGTTAAAAGTGGCCAGGGAAAGTGGACCAGAAGTGGCAGTAATTACCAAAAATCTCCTTGAAACTGCCCAAAATATCCAAAAAGAAGACGTGGAAACCTGTCGGGCGATCGGTCACCATGGTTTATTGGCGCTGCCGGAGCAACCAGAAAAACTGACAATTTTAACCCACTGTAATACTGGTTCCCTAGCCACGGCCGGTTATGGTACTGCTTTAGGGGTAATTCGTTCCGCTTGGACGGCAGGGAGATTAATACAAGTGTATGCAGACGAAACCCGGCCGCGGCTGCAAGGGGCAAAATTAACCGCCTGGGAATGTCTGCGGGAGGGAATTCCCGTCACCGTGATCACCGATAGCATGGCGGCCCACTGTATGCAGCAAAAACTGATCGATGCGGTGATCGTTGGGGCCGATCGCATTGCGGCCAATGGGGACACGGCCAACAAAATTGGCACCTATTCTCTTGCGGTGGTGGCAAAAGCTCATCATCTGCCTTTTTATGTGGCCGCGCCTCTATCGACGGTGGATTTTTCCCTTAAGGATGGTACGGGGATACCGATCGAACAGCGCGATCGTGCCGAAATTTATCAGGTGGGGACAACTACCCTTTGCCCTAGAGATGTTAACTTTTATAACCCCGCTTTCGATGTTACTCCCGCCGCTTTAATCACCGCTATCATCACGGAAAAAGGAGCGGTAACACCGGCTGAATTAATTTTTTTACAGGAATCCTAGGGGTAAGCTTTTTCCCTACTGATACCATTTTTATTTGTTTATATCGATTGGCACAGTGGGGAAAAATTCCGCCTCAATCCAATTGGAGGTGACGGCCAAGGGCGAAAAATAGACAAAAACTCCCTCTATCCATAAACTAAAGGACTAGAGTAATTTTGAGAAACTATCTAGTTATCAATAGAATAGTTTGAATTAATTATTGATTACTTAAATCAAGAAACTATAAATTATTTATTAGTTTTAGATTATTTTTTTGTTAATATAGGCTAAAAAATTAATTAAACCAGAGCTTGGTTCTATTCTAGGAAAATCCAAGCAGATCAAAGATGTATTCTTCTTAAAATTATCTTGGCTCTTCTCGACTTTGTGTGATAATTTTTGCCGATGAAATTCTGAAATGTTTACTGGGAAAGACTTTTAGGGCTATTTTGGTGAATAAATAAACTATCAGTATAGGCCTCGTTTCCACACAGAAACCAGAAAAGCCAAATCCTTGCCTAATCGAGATTTGCATGATATTATAAATAAATAATTAAAGCAGAAAATTTCAAGTAAATTTGGGTAGATTTGAGTAGATTTTAGGGGAGGCTAAGTATATTGGCAATCTCTGCTTTTAGTAACTAGAAATAAAATCAACCGGAAAAAGGGGATTGCCGAATGAAGATAAGAAAGTGGAATTCAGGGAACGGGGAACGGAGTAAAGTCAATGTTTAGGATCGGCTCTAATAATCGAAAAGCAAAAATTAGCAAATCATCGCCTAATTCGGCGAAACTGGTCAAAAAATATGGATAAAGTGCGGGTTATCGTTGTAGAAGATCACGATTTAACGCGCATGGGCTTAGTGGTGGCTCTCCAGCATCGGGAAGGTATTCAAGTGGTAGGGGAAGCGATCAGTGGATTACAGGGACTGAAACTGCTAGAGGAGACTAAACCCGATGTAGCGATCATCGATATAGGTTTACCCACGATCGATGGGATCGAGTTAGTGCGACGCTTCAAACAAAATCGGGGCGAAGACCCCCTGGCCACGAAAATCCTCATGCTAACCATGCACAAAACCCAAGAACAGGTTTTAGCGGCTTTTAGTGCTGGGGCTGATTCCTACTGTATGAAGGATATTAGCATTGATAAGTTAATCGAGGCGATTTATTCCACCCACGAAGGCAATCATTGGCTTGACCCTGCGATCGCCAATATTGTTCTGCAACAAGTGCGCCAAAATGTTCCCGTCGGTGCGGCTGCCGGGACCAAAACAGTGATAATTCAAGGCGTTGACCGAGAATATCACCAATTGCTGGAAAATGCCCCCCTAACGGCACGAGAGCGAGAAATTCTCGATCTGATTGTCGCGGGTTGTAGTAATGCCGAGATTGCCAAGCGACTCTATATCACCATCGGCACGGTGAAAACCCATGTCCGCAATGTCTTAAATAAACTCTCTGTGGATGATCGGACTCAAGCGGCAGTGCTGGCCCTGCGATCGGGATTAGTGGAGTGAACTACTCTCAAGATCGTTGAGAGCTTCCTATTTCACGGGGGATTGCCTCAAGACGGACTTACGCCCAGATTTTGGTCTTATATCCCCTCTATAGGCAGTATCGCGCTTTTCCTAACGATAATATCCGTAA
>NZ_JADBTF010000122.1:0-4303 GCF_020246295.1 Microcystis sp. M090S1
AGAGTTTTTACCAGCTTATAGTCCAGATTACAACCTAATAGAATTATTGTGGCATTCCGCTAAAGAATACATAGCTAATCGAGAATTTGAAAATAAAGAAGAACTGGAAAAAGTAGTCAATCAGCTTTTAAATGAAGGGGTATTGATTATTAAATGGAGTAGAAAACTTAAAAATAAGGGTAATGCTGTCAATGTAACTTAAATGCGTAAAAGCTTATCATCTTGGGTTATGTGGGAGTTAATGCAACAGCAATAGCGGCAATTACTGGCGGTTTATCGGTGGGTATTGGTTTCGGTATGCAGCAAGTAGTAAGTAATTTTATTAGCGGTATTTTACTATTATTTGAAAAAGTTCTCAAACCCGGTGATATCATTAATATTGAAGGACAGACTTCTCAGGTAAAAAAGCTAGGTATTCGAGCGACAACAGTGCAAATTCTTACAGACAATTCCGAAAAAATTATCCCCAATCAAAAGTTTTTTACTGAGGATGTCACCACCTATACGGGTAGTGATAACTTGATTTATTGTTCAATTGTTATCGGAGTTGGTTATAATTCTAACGCACAACAGGTGATGAATTTATTGCTAGACATGCCGAGCAACATCCTCACATACTTAAAAACCCGCAACCAGTAGCCTTTTTTCTTAATTTTGATCATTCTAGTTTAAACTTTGAATTAAAGTTCTGGTTGGATGATGT
The DNA here is from genome assembly GCF_020246295.1 of Microcystis sp. M090S1. Classification (NCBI taxonomy): domain Bacteria; kingdom Bacillati; phylum Cyanobacteriota; class Cyanophyceae; order Chroococcales; family Microcystaceae; genus Microcystis; species Microcystis sp. M090S1. The sequence continues at coordinate 704 of NZ_JADBTF010000122.1, forward strand.
TAACAGGAAAAAGCGAGTAATTAGTGATATTAATTGTGCTATTCTTGATAGGTTTACTCAACAGGGTATCGAGATTCCCTTCCCGCAGCAAGATATTCATATTCGTAATAATTAACCTGAGTTCGGGATAAGCTAAAACCCTGATGCTACCGTAGCCTGAAACTCCTATTCTTTCGTGGAAGCTATGGCAAAATTCCCTTAAACCGAACTGGCGTTAATTAGCAATTTATTCTGGTCAAAAAAACCAGCTGATTATTTTCATCTTAATATCTATCAATTCCCCTGATTAAATTCATACTAAATCCGTTGAGTATAGGCTACATATCAGGATAGGCAAAAGGCAAGAGGCAAAAGGGGGAATAAACAATCAGTCTTTAATAACTGGATTTAGTATCAGATATTTATTGTTTTTTATTAATAGTTAAGGTCTTGACATAAAAACAACTTTAATATACTATCTACCCTAGATAGTATATTCAGAGATACTCAATAATCTAGAATCAAAATCTCCCAGATTAATTTATCGAGGTTTTGCTCATGCTTTTTCGTCCTACTTGGCTCGGCACTTTATCGCTTGCCCTTGCCTTAAATTGGCCCCTTAGTGCCTCAGAAACCTGCGTCCCGATACCTTTGATCGGTGGTCAAGGAAACCAAGTAACCAAGACCGTTTCTCAACCGACCGTTCCCAGTGTGTTCGGTGTCGATATCACTCGCAATAACTGGAATACCGATTGGGCGGTTCCGAGCGATCGCATCTGGCAAAAATTCGTGGCCACTATATCCTCGGATGAGGGTGGTTCCTTCGATATCCAGATGTACCTCAAGTACAGCGATCAAACCACGGGACAGTTTTTTAACCAACAAGATGTACGGATCGACCCGGGTAAACCCCTGACTATTACCGCCACACCGGAACCCAACGATGAACCCTATCAAGTCAATCTTTTTATCGGTGGTGTCAACCATTTCGGCAAGACCTACACGGTAACCGTTGTCGGCTGCTACCGCTAGATCGTTTTTTTAATAGTGAGGAGTGAAAAATTATGGGATTCTCGCCATGCCGCCTGCTGATCTGGACTTTGTTCGGTTTATCGTTTCCCGTCCCCAGTGTTCTTGCCGAAGCGATAGATGACGGGAAAGCGATCGCTCCCGTGACCGTTGCCCCTTCCTTCTGCGAGGGTTTTACCCCCTTGACCAATAGGGTCGCCCCCTTGCTATTCGAGGGGGAAACCCGAACCGAGGAATTACCGGACAGTGCCTGTGCCAAGGAGCTGGCGGGAGTAGGAGCGCCCGTTTTGCCAGCCTCTCCCCTCACAGAACCCACCCCGGCTGCGACCCCGATCGCACCGGAAAATCCCGCTCCCCGGGGCCAAGAGGATCGAGGTTGGCAGATTAAATTTCAGCCCTACGCGACCATTCCGATCAGTACCTACGGAACCGCAACGGCCCGGGGACGTACCGTCAGCTATCATCTCGATCTCGGCGAAGTGTTACAATCGCTCCGGGTGACGGGTAGCGCGCGCGTGGAAGCCTGGAACGGTCGTTTCGGTTTGATTTTCGACGGTTATTACGCCAGCTTGAGAAACGTGATCGACCGGCAGAAGACAAGGGTTCGACAGCCGAATTTTATCGACTCCTTGAATTGGTTGCTGAGTCGGGATGCCAGCCAGAGAATTCAAAAAGCGATCAATGGACTCGAAGGCATTTCCCAGTCGGTCGATCGGATACAAGGATTAAAAGAAGAGGGGAGCTTTCAAGAGGCAGGAGACAAAATTCGAGCGTTACGACAGGATATCGCCCTAAAAACCGAACAATTAAGCCAATTACCAGCGGCGGCCGAAGAAGTGCGCGATCAGATACGGCAGGAAGTCGCCCTTCGGGAGGAACAGTTACAGGAACTGGAAACGGCGATCAGTAACGCTCGGCAACGTTTTCAGCAAGAGATCGTTCCGAAAATCGAGCAGGCGCAGGAACTGAAGACGACCCTCGCAGAAATTCGACAGGAGGTGCGGCAAGAGGTCGAGCGAAAAGCCGAGCGCTTAAACGAATTTAAACAGGCTCTTGACAGCCTTCAAGGACAATTGGCCGAACGCCAGAATACTTTACAAGAAATGGTCGTAAAAATTCAGACTCTCCCCGACGTGGATATAGGTGAGATTCGGGATAATATCGATATTCGAGATCTCCGGGATTTAGAGAAGAAAATAGCAGAATTACCCCGCGATCCTGCCTTTAGCGATCGGCTAGGAAATTTAAAGGATTTTCAAGAAAAGCTCTCGCAAATACAGGAAGCACTGGCTAGAGGGCAGGAAAAAATTCAAGAATTGCGGGGGTTAAAAGATAGCGAACCCCTGCAACAACTGCAAGCGAAGATTCAAGAGTTACGGGAGCTAAAAGATAGCGAACCCCTACAACAACTACAAGGGAAGATTGAGGAGTTGCGGCAGACTAAAGATAGCGAAATCCTCCAACAATTGCAAGCAAAAGTTCAGGAGCTACAGCAGTTAAAAGATAGCGAACCCCTGCAACAACTGCAAGCGAAACTCCAAGAGTTACGGGGGTTAAAAGATAGCGAACCCCTGCAACGACTCGAACAAGAAATTCAGAACGCCCGAGAATCGCTCGAACAACTAGAACAAACAATGCAACAGGTACAAGAATTCGCCGACAATCGCCAATTACAGCAACTCGAAGCGGATTCGGAAACAAACCTACAATTCGATCAGGGCATCTACGATTTCGCCGTCAGTTACCACATCGGCGCTCCGATCAGCCACGAACTGCCCGAAAACCCCTCTAATCGCTCTTTTCCCTTAATTTGGTTCCAGCCCTATGCGGGCCTTCGTCTCAATAGTATCAGTATCGATATCGAGCAAACGCTTACCGTACAACTATCCAGTCCCCTCGTCAACTTCAGCCAAACTTTCCAACAAACCTTCAGTCAGGGGAGAACTTGGTTTGAACCGCTCCTCGGCGGTAAATTTGGGGTACAGGTGTCCGATCCGATCACTTTATGGATTCGGGGAGACGCTTCCGGTTTCGGGCTGGCCGGCGATACAGATCTAAGCTGGAACCTCCTCTTTGGAGTCGATTGCTGGGTGAATCGCCAAATTTCCCTGCAATTCGCCTATCGTTTCTACGGGATCGAGTATAAAAACGGTAGTGGCGATAACGCGTTCGGTTTTACGCAAAACTTTAACGGACCCTTTCTCGCCGCCACTTTTCACTTTTAACTTATTGTCAGCATTCATCCCTCGCGCTTAGCGCGATGGGACGGGGCTTTTAAAGGTCCCAAGTAATTCGCCCCAGGGTTCCCCTCATGAATGCTGACCAACACATAGACAATTCCTCAAAAACTATGTTATCATAGTTATAGTTTCTTGATAACTCTTATGTACAAAGCGTACAAATTCAGACTTAAGCCTAATACCGAGCAAGAAATAGCCTTAGCAAAAAGCTTTGGTTGTTGTCGTTGGTTTTGGAATTATTCCCTGAATTTATGCCAAGAAACCTATAAAACCACAGGAAAAGGACTGACACGAAACTATATTCAGGGACTATTGCCTAGTCTCAAAAAAGAATATGAGTGGTTGACAGATG
>NZ_JADBTF010000123.1:0-5487 GCF_020246295.1 Microcystis sp. M090S1
AACAAGTGGAAATTTATCGTCCTCAGCAACCCGTAGAAATTATGGAACTACCCGCTAATTTAAGCGGAGAGGATGTCTTACCCGGTTTTAGTCTATTTATCTCTATTTTTGAGTAAAATATCCTTAAAACCGAGGTATGATCAGACCTCTGGTAAAAATCAAAAATTGTTGTTAGGGTTAGGAGTCGGTCGTCAGTAGTCAGGGGAAATTTAGGGACTTTTTCCCTGAAAATTGGCTAATTGACCCCCTAAAAATCGGTAAAACCCCACACCCTACACCCTAGGCCTAGGAAAAACTTTTTCAGCAAACCCTATTTAACTATGACCACCGATACTATCACCACTCCCTCACCCAAAAAACTCTGGTTAGCAGCCCTTAAACCACCAATGTATAGTGTGGCGATTATACCGATTATTTTGGGAACAGCGATCGCTTATCAGGAAACAGGTCTATTTTCTCCCCCGGTTTTTGCCACTTTTATCCTCTCAGCTATTTTAATTCTCGCTTGGTTAAATCTCAGTAATGATGTTTTTGATGCCGATACCGGGATTGATGTCAATAAGGCACATTCGATCGTTAATTTAACCGGCAATAAATCTTTAATTTTCTGGCTAAGTAATCTTTTTCTCTTATTAGGCATCGCTGGCATTTTTGCTATTAGTTATTGGCGAGGCGATTGGATGCTCCTAGAATTAATCGCCCTCTGCTGTTTTTTGGGCTATACCTATCAAGGGCCTCCCTTCCGTCTCGGTTATCAAGGATTAGGTGAAATTATCTGTTTCTTTACTTTTGGCCCCTTGGCGATTGCCGCTGCCTACTATTCCCAAGTCGGTGCTTTTTCTCTCTCTAGTCTAGCGGCTTCAATTATTATCGGGATTACCACTTCTATCATCCTTTTTTGTTCCCATTTCCATCAAGTCGCCGATGATCTCAAAGCGGGTAAAAAATCACCCATTGCTCGTTTGGGTACTTTAAAAGGTTCTAAAGTTTTAACCATAGTGACGGTTCTCGTTTACGTTTTAACGGTAGTTTTTGTCCTGCTGCAGGTTTATCCCCCTCTCACTCTTTTAATCTTCCTTAGTCTCCCTTTCGCTTGGCAATTAGTCAACCACGTTAACCAAAATCATGACCAACCTCAGCTAGTTAGTAACTGCAAGTTTATAGCGGTTAATCTCCACTTTTTTAGTGGCATTCTCTTCTCCCTTGGCTATTTCCTTGCTTCCCGTTGATCAACCCGATTTTTTTTCTTAAACCCCTTGACAAAACCCCATCACTTGACCTATACTTATATTCATAATGGGAATCCGTGCTTGCCTGCGAACCCTTCATTTTTAGGCGGGATAGACCGAAAAAAAATTAACCGAATTACTTTTTTCCTCTAGCTATCATCGGTCGTCAATATTCAGCATTCAGCTTGTATTTATTCTCCCCATTTCCCCACATCCCCATTTCCCCATCTCCAAACCCGATCGAGTTTGCACTTATTAACGGAAAAGTGACAGAATAGGGGGATAGATCGCCACAAATCAAGGTTAGCATGAGTGAACAGCCCCTCGGATCGGTTATTCAAGGTTCCCTGAGTGAAGGTTTAGAAATCCGTCTTTATCCGGATATTTCGGTAGAAGATATGCGCGTCGGTAAATTTTTAGTGGTGCAAGGCACTCGATCGCGTTTTTTCTGTCTCCTCACCGATGTCTCCCTGGGTAACTCCAGTCCCCGGATTATCGCGAATCCTCCCCATCCCGATGATAGTTTTATGCGCGATGTTTTGGCGGGTAGCGGCACTTATGGTACTATTGAACTATCGCCTATGCTCATGTTTACGAAGTCAGAGGAAGCCCCGGCTTTTCAAGCCGGGGTCTCTCTGACTCCGACTGGAGGTAATTCCCCGGCAGTTTCTGACACTTCCTTAGGCTCTTTTCAACCCCAAACTAGCGCCGATTTAGAATTACTGCCAGTTAAAACTATTCCCGCCCATTTTAGCCAAGTTTATGAAGCTTGTGAGCAGGATTTTCGCATGGTTTTCGGTTGGGAAGATGATCCCACCAGAAAGAATTTTGCCATTGGTCAACCCCTTGACATGGACGTGCCAATATGTATTAATCTCGATCGCTTTGTGGAACGTAGTAACGGTGTTTTTGGCAAATCCGGGACAGGAAAATCCTTTTTAACCAGATTACTAATTTCGGGAATTATTCGCAAACAAGCAGGGGTTAACCTCATGTTTGATATGCACTCGGAATACGGTTGGGAAGCGATGAAAGAAGGGAAGGATGTTTCTACGGTGAAAGGATTATCTCAATTATTCCCCGGACAGGTGGAAATTTATACCCTCGATCCCGATTCTACCAAACGCCGGGGAGTACGAGGAGCGCAGGAATTATTCTTAAGTTATAATCAGATTGAAATCGAGGATATTCGTTTAATCGGTCGGGAATTAGGCATCTCGGAAGCTAGTTTAGATAATGCCAATATTCTCTATAACGAGTATGGAGAATCTTGGATCGTTCAGTTATTAAATATGAGTAACGAGGATATTAAAATCTTCTGTACGGAAAAACAAGGCCATGCGGGATCAATCATGTCCCTCCAGAGAAAATTAATGCGTCTAGATAGTTTGAAATATTTAAGAAGTGTTTGTCCCCACAATTATATCGATCAGGTTTTACAAGCTTTAGATGCAGGTAAGCACGTTGTCATTGAATTTGGCTCCCAAAGTAATATGCTTTCCTATATGTTAGCCACTAATATGATCACCCGTCGGATTCATGCTAATTATGTGAAAAAAGCTGAATATTTTTTACAAACCAAAAACCCCGTTGATCGGCCGCAACAGTTAGTGATTACCATTGAAGAAGCTCATCGATTTTTAGATTCTGCTGTGGTGCATCAAACTATTTTTGGAACCATCGCCAGGGAGATGCGAAAATACTTTGTTACTCTCTTAATTGTTGATCAAAGACCTTCAGGAATTGATAACGAAGTCATGTCTCAGGTAGGGACAAGAATCACCTGTTTATTAAACGATGAGAAGGACATCGAAGCCATATTTACCGGGGTTTCTGGAGGGGGAAGTTTGCGATCAGTTTTAGCGAAATTAGACTCAAAACAACAGGCTTTAGTTTTAGGTCATGCGGTCCCTATGCCGGTAGTAATTCGTACTCGCGCCTACGATCAAAAATTCTATGCTGAAATAGGTGCGACCGACTGGCGAGAATTACCCGATGAGGAAGTATTAGCGGCGGCCAAAATTGCCAAAGCCGATCTAGGATTTTAGAAAAATTAATTTTTGATTGTAGAATAGAGTTGGATTGTTTTTACTGTTTACCTCCCATGACCGCTCAAATACCGATCTCGAAGATAAGCTTATACGATCGAGATTTTCAGCTATGGATCGAGACAACCGTTAACTAATTACGACGGGAAGATTTTGCCTCGGTTGACTGGACTAATCTGATCGAGGAATTAGCAAGTATAGGAAAAAATAATCGACAGGCTCTCAAAAGTTTGTTAATTCAATTATTAGCGCATCTGCTCAAGTTAGTTTATTGGCAGACGGAAAGAGAGTATAATGCTAATAAATGGGAAGCGGAAATTATTAATTTTCGAGTTCAAATTGCCGATCTGCTGGAAGACAGTCCTAGCTTAAAACCTTATCTCCTCGAAATTTTCGATTCTTGTTATGGCAAAGCTAGGCAAATAGTCTCGAAATTGAGCAAGCAAGAAATTCCTATAGAAGTCATTATTACCCCAGCAGAAACCCTGGATGAAAACTGGTTTCCCTAACTATGCAACAAGGTGATTTAATCGAGATCGAGATTACCGACCTCAACCATACGGGCGAAGGTGTGGGAAAATACCGAGGACAGGTGATTTTTGTGCCGGATACGGTCATTGGCGATCGCATTCAAACTCGCATCACCTATATCAAAAAAAGTCATGCGATCGGCAAACTACAAACTATTCTACAAGCTTCTCCCCATCGTATCCGGCCCCGCTGCATCGTCGCCGATAAATGTGGTGGCTGTCAATGGCAACACATCGAGGATCAATTTCAGCGCCTAGTCAAAAAAGAGCAAGTACAAGAGGTATTAACCAGAATTGGCGGTTTTAGCGATCCTTTGGTTTATCCTCCCCTCACCGGTAATTCTCCCCTCGCTTATCGCAATAAAGCTACCTATCCCCTCGGATTTTCCCCCACCGGCAATGTGCAAGCAGGTTATTATCGTCGCGGCAGCCATCATCTGATTAATCTCAATCAATGTCCGATTCAAGATCAGGCTTTAAATCCGTTTCTAGCAGAGATAAAACAGGATATTCAGGGTCAAGGCTGGTCAATTTACGATGAAAAGACCCACCAAGGACAATTACGCCATTTATCCCTAAGAATTGGCCGCCACACGGGAGAAATTTTATTAACCCTGATTAGTACCGATAATAATTTACAGGGAATTGAGGCACAGGCGCGGCAATGGCTGGCAAAATACGCCAATTTAGTCGGTGTAACCGTGAATTATCACCCCGATCGAGGTAATGCTATTTTTGGCGCTCAGACCACAACTATCGCCGGAAGGGACTATATTACCGAAAAGTTCGCCGGATTAACCTATCAATTGGCTGCCGATACCTTTTTTCAGGTTAATACAGAGGCTGCTGAGGCTTTATTTGCGGTTATTTGTCAGAAATTAGACCTTAAAGGTGAAGAAATTCTTATTGATGCCTACTGTGGCATCGGTACTTTTACTTTACCCCTCGCTAAACGGGTTAAAGAGGTGATTGGACTAGAATCCTATAGCTTTTCCCTCGATCGAGCCAAGATTAACGCCCAATTAAATAATATTACCAACACAACTTTTATTTTGGGGGCAGTAGAAAAAACTTTACCGCAACTGACAGTTAAACCCGACATTATTCTACTCGATCCGCCCCGCAAAGGTTGCGATCGATCTGTCCTCGATAGTCTGTTACGGCTGCAAAGTCAACGCATTGTTTATATCAGTTGTCAAAGTGCAACTTTAGCCAGAGACTTGCAATATCTCTGTAAAACAGGCGATTATCAACTGCTAGAAGTGCAAACAGCTGATTTCTTTCCCCAAACTCCCCACGTCGAATGCGCCGCTTTTCTTAGACAAAAAACAGCGAATATGGTAGGATGAAATAGGAGGAAAAACCCGACACTTTAGCCGTTTATGGTCGAAAAGTAAATGGGTAAGGATAATAGCATATTAAAGACCGTTCCAGTCAACTACTTTTTTGATTAATTACCCGCTCAAAGTGGCCTTGATTCTCGATTGGTGTGTAGATCAATCATAAAAATATCTAATCAATCTCAGAGACAGAAAAGGGATAAAACATGACTCATCGAAAATTTGGGTCTGAAACCCCGTCGTTCTACGACGGCTTTACTGTTAAATATTAGCACATTTACGAAATATATGCTAAAATGTGAAGTATGGAAAAAGCCTATTCGTTTCGATTTTACCCCAC
>NZ_JADBTF010000124.1:0-3601 GCF_020246295.1 Microcystis sp. M090S1
AAATTAAATTAAAAATGAATTTTAGGTTCGATCCCCCCTGCCCCCCTTGATAAGGGGGGTGCCGATAGGCGGGGGGATCCCCCCTTAATCCCCCCTTGATAAGGGGGGCATCTGATAATTTTTAACGCTTACCTACTTAAATTTTGGGCGCGCGCGATGCGCTTCTACTATTAGTACAATCATATTATTCTCTGGACTGATTGCAGAGGATAATTCCCCTTGACAAAATCCCACTGTGGGGAAATATCTAGATTAAATTTTGGGCGCACGCGATGCGCTTCTACCATTGGTACACTCATATTATTCTCTGGACTGATTGCAGAGGATAATTCCTCTTGACAAAATCCCAGCACTTGACATATACTTATTTATAGAATGGGAATCCGTGCCTGCCTGCGACCCCCTCATTTTCAGGCAAGATAGACTTAGGAAAATTAAATTTTGAGCGCACATGATGCGCTTATTATAATTAGTACAATCATATTATTCTCTGGACTGATTGTATTCGCCCTCTTTAAGGGGGAATAATAATACAATTGAGAATGCAGTCAATCCCCTTAATCTCTATGGTCAATAAACTATACTACGGTGATAACCTAGAAGTGCTGCGGAAATATATCAAAGATGAATCGATCGATCTTTGTTATATCGATCCACCCTTTAATTCTAAACGCAATTACAACCAAATTTATAACAACTTAGGCAAGGAAGATCAAGCACAAGCACAAGCGTTTGTAGATACCTGGACATGGGATAATCACGCTAACGAAGCTTTAGAAGAAATTCAAAGCAACTATCAGGGTAAATTTACCAGTCAGACTATCGATTTAATTGACGGTTTAACCAAAGTTTTGGGTAAAGGTAGTCTTCTCGCTTATCTGGTGAGTATGACTCTGAGGATTGTGGAAATCCATCGAGTTTTAAAATCTACTGGTAGCTTTTATCTCCACTGCGATCCTACTGCTAGTCATTATTTAAAAATAGTTTTAGATACTGTTTTTTGCTCTCAGGGGGGTGATTATATTGCTGAAATTACTTGGGAAAGAACATCTGCTCATTCAGATTCCAAGACTTTTGCTAATACCACTGATGTTATTTTTTTATATTCCAAGCGAATTTTGATGTTTAATCAACAATTTAAGCCATATTCAGAAGAATATCTGAAAAAATATTATAAGCATCAAGATGGCAAAGGAAGATTTTTAGATAGAGATTTGACTGCTGGGGGACTGTCAGGTGGTGGTTATAACTATGATTGGAAGGGAATTAAAAAGCTGTGGAGATGCCCTATAGAAACAATGCAAAAATACGAAGAAAAAAATAAATTATATTACACAAGAAATGGTACTCCTAGATTAAAGCAGTATTTAGAAGAAATGCCTGGAGTACCACTGACAAATTTATGGAATGATATTCCTCCAATTAACTCACAAGCATCTGAAAGATTGGGTTATCCCACGCAAAAACCGGAGGCATTGCTAGAAAGAATAATCAAAGCAAGTAGTAATAAAGGAGATGTGATTTTAGATGCCTATTGTGGGTGTGGAACGACTATCGCTGTAGCAGAGAGATTAGAAAGAAACTGGATTGGAATTGATATAACCTATCAGAGTATTAGCTTAATGTTAAAGCGATTAGAGGACGCCTTTGGTAAAAATGTTTTAGATAAAATTGAACTGAATGGTATTCCCAAAGATCTAGAATCAGCCAAAGCATTAGCCACTAAACCGGATGATCGTACCCGCAAAGAATTTGAGAAATGGGCGGTTTTAACCTATAGTAATAACCGGGCCGTGATTAATGACAAAAAAGGGGCAGATAAAGGAGTCGATGCTATTGCCTATTTTCAGGGAGATAAAGACAATCGGGAGAAAATTATTTTTCAAGTAAAATCCGGTAATGTCAAATCAGGAGACATCAGAGATCTACAGGGAACCATGACACTACAAGGGGCAGCCCTGGGTATATTTATCACCTTGAAACCTCCTAGCAAAGATATGGTTCAAACAGCCAAATCTGCGGGAATTTATCGCGGTCGTTATATGAGTCAAAGTGTGGATAAAATTGAGATTGTGACAGTACAAGAAATCCTTGAACAAAAAAAACGTCTCGATGTTATCCTCACCTTTGAAGTCCTGAAAGCTGCCGAAAAACAAAGGGAAACCCAAGGACAACAAATGAGTTTAGATATACCCTTCCCCGATTAAAGTTTTTTTCTAAAAAAGACTTGACAAAATCCCCGTACTTGACTCATACTCTCTGAGGGTACGGGTAGAAGGTGGAGGCTATCAGTCTCTTGTCCACACCAGTCCGTTAGATTGTCGGTAATCTCGATTTCCTCCCTACTGATTCGGGGAGGGGCAGAAAAACCGCATCTTTTCTCGATTTATTTTTTTATCTCCCAGAAAATGCGTAAACTCTTTTCCGCTTTCTTCCTCGCTGCCTTAATCACCACCCCCGTTATCCTACCTTCTCCAGCCTTAAGCGAAGTTCGTCAAGAACGGGTACAATTCAAAGCAGGAACATCTGGAACAACCATTCAAGGCAAAATCAAGGGAGGACAGGTCGTTCAGTACCTAATTCGCGCTAATGCTGGGCAGAATATCTCCCTTGCCTTCAATAGCGATAATGGGGGTGCTTCTTTCAACCTTTTTGCACCGGGTAAAGTCCCCGGCAAGGATGCGGCGATGGTTATCGGGTCTAACGCCGGTAACGCTTATGAAGGAATCCTACCAGCGGACGGCGATTATACGATCCAAGTGGGTTTGATCCGCAATTCAGTGCGTAATAATGAGGTAGCTAATTATCGCTTAAAAATCTTTATTTCCAATTATTACAACCAAAGCGATGCCAAAGTACCCGGGACAAATTACCATGCTACGGGTAATGTTACCTGTTCTATGGGCGACGGAAAACCGGCGGGATCTTGTCCCTTTGGTGTCACTCGTCGAGGTAACGGTAGTGCAGATGTCACTGTCACCAAACCCGACGGCCGCAAGCGTATCATTTTCTTTGAAAAAGGGAAAGCGATCGGCTACGATGTTAGTCAGGCGGACTCTGGGGCGTTTAGTGCCTCGAAAGAGGGCGATATTTATTTTATTCGCATTGGCAAAGAACGCTACGAGATTTTTGAAGCGATCATCTTTGGGGGTTAGGTGCTGCTTTTCGTAAGCGCCAAGCATAAAATCCCCATTTAGGATAGTTTGAAGCACATCTTGGCCTTTAGGAAGGTTTTTAACCCTCCTTTGGTTATTTTTGGGGATAGGGTGATAATTTTGTGAAAATATAGGTCAGACTTAACCTAAGACGCATTTAAACCGCTTATTCTTAGATTAGCCGAATCTCCACCCCCCCCTTGCCCTAGGGCTGTTTCATTCTCCCATCAGAATATCAAAAGTAAAAGCGATCACTGTCTTTGTAAAATGATAAGTGACCGCCAACTTTTAAAACATATGTTGAGCTTAATAGAAAAACTAAAACAAGTCAAGGACTTTCCGAAAGATAAAGGAAAAAGACACACTTTATGGATAGTATTAGTAGTAATAATACTGGGAACAATGCTAGGATACTTAAGTTATAGAGAGCTAGGAGATTTTGCTAA
>NZ_JADBTF010000125.1:0-6579 GCF_020246295.1 Microcystis sp. M090S1
AACCTTTGGGCTCGATCCAATAAACGCTTGGGGAGAGAATACCTCTACTTTTTCAGAAGCAATTCTGTCTAAGCAAGTAATCTCTGTGAACCAAGAATCCCCGTCTCTTTAGAGCGGGGAGTGTCAACGTACCTAGTCCCAAATTATGTCACAGTCGCCCGTCGTCCCGGAGTATAACGATTGACACGCTCCTAAAAAATTGAGAAAATCCCTTGCTGCTAGACTTATTCCACCACAACACGCCTAGAAAAGCCCCAACTTAAGGAGGCCGCCACCATCATTAATACCATCCACTCTGGCGGCAAATAGGTTGGTTGACAAGCTTTTAATAACAATCTTCCCCCTACCGCTAAAACCGTCAGATAGGCCGCATCTTGTAGGTAAACAAACTCAGCTAACCACCTGACAAATAAACCGGTCAAAAATCGTAGGGCTAACATTCCCAAAATACCACCAGTCAGAAGAATCCAGAATTGATCGGCTAGGGCGATCGCTGTTGTCACACTATCGAGGGAAAAAGCCAGATCCGTAAAAGCAATCAGAACAATAACACGGCCAAAAGATTCTATGGCGAGATTAAGGGCAAAATTTTCGTCTTCTATTTCTATATTCAAAAATTTCTGCCAAAAATGCTTACCCGCTAACCAGATCAGATAAATAGCACCCAGTACCTCCACCTGCCAGAATTTAACTGTCCAACTGGCACTGACTAACATGGCAACTCTTAACACAAATGCCCCGGCCAATCCCCAGTTTAAAGCCTGGCGTTGTTGTCTGGGGTCGGGAAGTTCTCGCACCAAAGCCGCTAGGGCGACGGCATTATCGGCCGATAGAATGGTTTCTAAGACTGCCAGGGTGAGAATAGTGCCGCAAGTGGTTAGAGAGAGATTTTCAGCTATATCGAGAATTTGAGGGGACATATAATTATATTTTTACTTTTATGACGTTGTAGATGCGTCTTGGTATTTCCTGCTAGGATTCTTGACTATTTTTTTGTCGGTATAAATTTAAGGTCAAGTTCTTGAGCTTGCGATCGATGGCGAGATTGCTGAAAACGCTCTCCTTGACTAGGATTTTGGCCGGACACTATCATCTTAGGTACGGGACAAGCATAAAAGCAAATATTCTTAATTGTCGTTTTAATAAATAAAAGTGATGGAACGGCGAGGGGGCTTCCCAGCTTTGCATAAAGGGAATTTATGGATTTGAAAACAAAGAATATTTGTTTTTATTAAAGCCATTGCCTAGAGTGAAAACAGAGACTCAAAAAGATCACTCAAGGAGATCAAAAACGATGAAACCGAAGCTACTGACAGCCTTCTGTCTATTGCTAATCACAGTTTTTTCTTGCTTCCACCCTGCCATCGCTAAGGCCGTTACCCCCACTGGCGGCGCACCGGCAAAAATTACTCTGGTCGAGCCAGCTGCCGCCGATAATCTGCAAAAACTACAGGAAACTAACGCCTGTGTCGGTTGTGACTTTAACGGAATTAGCCTCAAAGATTTAAACTTGTCCTCGGCCAATCTAGAAGGAGCAAACCTCAGCCAAGCGGATCTAGAAAGAACAAACTTACAGGGTGCTAACCTCAAAGGGACTAATCTCCAGGGAGCCGACCTCGGCAAAACTCTCCTAGCGGGAGCCGATTTAAGCAAGGCCAATCTCTTAGGTGCAGATTTAGAAAAAGCCAACCTGCAAGGAGCAAACTTAACCAACGCCAATCTGCAAAAAGCTGACTTAGAGAAGGTCAATCTCACTAATGCTCGGTTAGACGGTGCTAACCTGCAAGATGCGGACGGTGAAGGGGCGATCGGTGTCGATCCCAATCTATTCTAAAAAAGTTGGCGTTGCTGAATAAGGTATGAATGCCAACCGTGCAGGTTCCCGTACAAAAGTTAGTTTGGGTCTAGGTTTGAAAAATCCCACAAAAGAAGATTCAGATCTCAAATCAGCAACGTCCTTACTTTTAAGCAAAAACGCGAGCATCCCGAGGACGAACATAAACTTGCTCCCCGACTTGGAGATGCAGTTGAGCCAGTTGTTCTCGATTCAGATGGGCAATCAGGAGAGAGCGATCCGGTAGAATTAATTCCACATCGATGGCCCAACCCAGATGGATAATGCGCTCGACTTTTGCCTCAATGCTAGACCCATTGGGAAAAGAGAGAATTTCTAGGTCGTGGGGACGAATGAAAATCTTGACTCCGTTAGTACCCCCTCCGAGCTGCTCGAATAGTGCAGCCGAGGTCGGTGGCAAAACATTCACCCGGCCGATAAAACTCATCACAAAAGCAGAGGCAGGATGATCGTACACCTGATCGGGAGTTCCCACCTGTTCGATTTTACCCTCATTGAAAATTACGATCTCGTCGGCCACTTCCATGGCTTCCTCCTGGTCGTGGGTGACAAAAACACTGGTGACATGGACCTCCTCGTGTAACTGTCGCAACCAAACTCGTAGCTCTTTTCTAACTTTGGCATCCAAGGCCCCAAAAGGCTCATCTAATAATAATACTTCCGGTTCCACCGCTAAGGCCCGGGCCAGGGCAACCCGTTGACGTTGACCCCCGGATAGTTGGGCCGGATAGCGATCGCCTAATCCCTGCAATTGAATTAAACTCAAGAGATTGTCCACTCGTTTTTGAATGTAGTCCGGGGCAGCTTTGCGAATATTTAAACCGAAAGCGATATTCTGACGCACCGTCAGGTGTTTAAAAAGCGCATAATGCTGAAAAACAAAGCCAATATTCCTTTTTCTGACATTTAAATTGGTTGTGTCTTTGCCGTTGATGATAATTTTGCCTGTGTCGGGAGGTTCTAATCCTGCGATCGCTCTCAGGAGAGTGGTTTTTCCTGAACCAGACGGACCGAGCAGTGCCACCAGACGATTCGATTTGATCTCTAGGTTGATGTTGTCTAAAGCAGTAAAGGTGCCGAATTTTTTCGATACTCGCTCGATGATGATGCTCACGGTAGCTAATCCTCTGGCAAAAAAATGTATAGGGTTTGACCGTATTTTAACCATGATTCAATCGCAATCGTATTAAAATACACTCACATTTTACAAGATAGCAAGAAAATTAAGTTTCGATTCGGAGATTACTGGTTGTAAACAGAGACTAAAAAGATTAAACAGCGATAAAAGCTTACTATTACTCTTTTTTGCTCTTTTAGTCGGTTCTAAAGGCTTAATTAACTAATTTTGTCCCTTAACCACCAGAAACACACCGGAGAAAAGAGACAACTGAGGCAAAAATGGACTATTCTTTATTGACAATATTTAGCTTTTTTATCGGAATTGTCGTGGGATTAACGGGAATTGGCGGTTCATCCTTGATTACACCCCTATTGATCTTTGTATTTCAGGTTCCCGCTACCACCGCAGTGGGTTCCGATGTGGTAGCGGCCGGGTTGATGAAAGTGGTCGGCACTGTTCGTCACTGGCAACAGCAAACGATCGAGTTAGAAGTGGTAAAATGGCTAGTAATTGGCAGTGTACCCGGTTCTCTGTTAGGATTGGTCGGTTTTCGCTATTTTCAGCAGAATAGCTCCCTCAATCTCGATCAATGGTTGCCTCCTATCATCGGTCTTGTCTTGATGATCGTGACTGTCCTAGCGGCCCTGGAACTACTAATCTCCTTGTTTTTTCCCGATTTGTCCCCTTGGTCCTGGCCAAAATTAGATTTAACCACTCGATCGGGTCAGATAAAAACAACGATATTGGGGGCAGTTTTAGGCTATTTGGTCGGTTTAACCAGTATTTCCAGTGGTTCCTTATTTGCATTGGTCTTGATGACCTTTTTTCAGCTTGATTCTCGCAAATTAGTCGGTACAGATCTATCGCAAGCGTCCATCCTCTTAACCTGTACTTCCATCGGTCATCTGGGATTAGGAACGGTAGACTGGAATCTGGTACTTCCCATCTGGTTGGGTGGGATACCGGGGGTAGTAGTGGGAGCAAGATTATCGGAATATTTCCCCAAAAATGCCCTAAAAATACTGCTTTATACGGTTCTAGTCACGGTCAGTTGGCGCTTACTTCAACCCACCTAATCCCCAAAGTTCACTCGAAAGTCATCATACTACCCATCAACAGATCGGGACTGGTGGCGACAAAATAGATAATTCCCGCACCGAGAATAACGATCGCTAAACTAAATAGTAGCACCCATCGATCGGCTGGTTCGTAGGTATCTTCATCTATATCTCGTCTGACTGTAAAATAATGGGCTGTGGTCAAAAATACGGTCAATAAACCCACTAAAGCAAACATTAAGCCTAATTTCCAGCCATAACCGGGCCGGGGAACCAGAGGAGGATGAAAGGCCCGTAAACGCAGGATAACCATACCAAAACCCATTAATGCGATCGCCGTTCGCATCCAAGACAGATAGGTGCGTTCATTGGCCAGATGATCGCGGACTCGATTGGGATTGACTTTTTTCGGTTTAATGCTGGTCTTGCTTTCCGTCACTGGCGATTTGAGAAAAAATAACATGATCGAGTTGACTAGGGGTCGGTTTCAAGTTGATCGTTTGAGAAGATGATGTTATTCTATGGCACTTGAGTTATAGATGGTATGGAAAAAATCTAAAATCTCTTTTTAGATGTATTTGTATTGAATC
Source organism: Microcystis sp. M090S1 (assembly GCF_020246295.1). Lineage (NCBI taxonomy): Bacteria > Bacillati > Cyanobacteriota > Cyanophyceae > Chroococcales > Microcystaceae > Microcystis > Microcystis sp. M090S1. The sequence goes on from NZ_JADBTF010000125.1 coordinate 4,624, forward strand.
AAAAATTAAATAGGGTTTGCTGAATAAATCTAAAAACATTGTTCGATAAGACTTTTAGACCTTTTTGAAATCCAAAAGTACCGGCCATTGGAGTGATCGGGGGGAAAATTCCGGGACTTTTTCCCTGAAAATGGGTAAAACCCTACACCCTACACCCTACACCCTACACCCTGCCCCCAGGAAAAACTTTTTGCCGCAAACCCTAAATAGATTCTGCTTGCTGCTGGAGAAGGGTCCATCCATAGCTTAAGGATAAGGCCAAGAAAGCCAGGGGAAGACTTTCCTTGATCATAAACACACCCAAACCGATCAGCACACAGGGGACAAAGTGGCTACCGTGACTGCTAATTAAATTAGCGATCGCCGGTAATTGAGTTAACTGATGAGCAGTAAAACACCAAACACCCACCAAGATCAGAAAAACGCTGACGATAGTGACTAAATTTGGCCAGGTATTACTAGCGAACAGCGGCAGATAAATGCCGATATTATCACTACCATTGGCGATGGTAATTGCCGCTACAGCACCGGTTTGAGGGGAAAACCAGGCCAGCAAAGGAGAAGACGGTGCTGATTCTACAGCCATCTCCAGAGGATTATCCGTCTCGGTTTCTTCTCGCTGCCAGAGACTCCGAATCCCGAAAATCACCGGCAACAGGCCGAGAAAACGAATCCACTGAGCCGGAATCAAGAAACTCCCGAAAAAGCCGGTTAAACTCGCCAAAATCAGCAGTATAAAGCCTAAATACTGACCGATAACGATATGACGACGGCGAAAAAGTTTATTGACCTGGGTAAAAAGAATCGTCAAAATCAGGATGTCATCGAGATTAGTGGCAATAAAGGCCGCTATTGCTGTGGATATGGCAGTAATCATGGTAGTCATGGGATTTTTTTCTTAATCGGCTCTTCTGGTCTCGATCGCCCTACTTCTACTCTAGAAAGAGCCATTAATAAAATCAAATATTCTTTCTTGTTGATTTAATAAATTAAAATGATGGAAAGACCAATAGAGACGGAAAACCCCTTGCCATGGCCAGAATGACCCTAGATCAACTGGAAATCTTTCTAGCGACTGCCGAACATCTCCACTTCACCAAAGCAGCAGAAGCTTTATATATCACCCAACCGGCCGTCAGTGCCGCCATTGCCTCCCTAGAAAGTGAATACGGGGTGAAATTATTCCATCGCGTCGGTCGTCACATCGAGATCACGGAAACAGGACGTTTATTGCAATTAGAAGCGCAACGCATTCTTACCCAGGTGACTTTGACAGAAAGGGGATTGGCGGAATTCAACGACTTGCAACGGGGAGAACTACAATTAGGGTCGAGTTTGACTATTGGTAACTATTGGCTCCCGGCAAAAATTAGCGATTTTCAGGAGCGCTATCCGGCAATTAAGATCAACTGCACCCTAGCTAATACGGAAGAAATCTGTCTGGGTACGGCTAACGGACGTTTTGACCTAGCATTAATCGAGGGAGAAGTCAAGAGTGATTTAACAAATTGTTTAGAACAGGAGATCGTCGGCAGCGATCGCCTATTAATTATTGTCGGACGTTCTCATCCTTGGTATAAAAGAGAAGCGATCGAATTGCCGGAATTAGTGGAAACCCCTTGGGTAATGCGAGAATCGGGATCGGGAACTCAACAAAGATTCGAGGAAGCGTTACAGAATTGGGGCATCGATTTACGGACATTAAAGGTGACTTTGCTGTTAAATACGGGGGAAATGGTCAAGGCAATCATCGAGAATAGTTCGGCAGCTGCCGGCATTTCCGAATTGATGGTTCAAAAGGAATTAGAATTAGGCACATTGCGATCGATTCGAGTCATCGATACTTCCGGTTTATCCCCTCGCTATCTCGAATTTATGCGCCCTTTTTTAAAAATAAAACACCGTCAGCGCTTTCAACCCCGCGTCTGTAAAGTTTTCGAGCAGATGTTGTAATCT
>NZ_JADBTF010000126.1:0-5749 GCF_020246295.1 Microcystis sp. M090S1
GCGACGTGGCAGGTAACAATGGTGGAGCCGGCTCGGATACGGTGACGATTGACACGCTCAATCCTACCCTTGCAGTCGATATCGTTAATGCTTCCCTGAACGACGGAACTAACAATTCTCTAGTCACCTTTGAATTCAGCGAAGATGTCACCGGTTTTGACAACAGTGATGTGAACGTCAGCGGTGGAACCCTGAGCGACTTCACCCAAGTGGATGGCAACAGCTATACGGCCATCTTCACGGCCGACGATGCTGTGGAAACCACCGGCTCGGTGTCCGTGGCAGCCGATAGCTACACCGACGTGGCAGGCAACACCGGCTCCGCAGGCTCGGATACGGTGACGATTGACACGCTAAATCCGACCCTCGCCGTCAATATCGTTGATACTTCCCTCAACGACGGAACTAACAATTCTCTAGTCAGCTTTGAATTCAGCGAAGATGTCACCGGTTTTGACAACAGTGATGTGAGCGTCAGCGGTGGAACCCTGAGCAACTTCACCGGCAGCGGCAGCAGCTACCAGGCCACGTTCACGGCCGACGATGCTGTGGAAACCACCGGCTCGGTGTCCGTGGCAGCCGATAGCTACACCGACGTGGCAGGCAACACCGGCGGAGCGGGTACGGACACGGTGACGATTGATACCAAAAATCCGACAGTGGGCATCACCTTCGACAGCTCACCGCTCACCAGCCAGAACTTTAGCACTACGGTCACCTTCCAGTTCAGCGAAGCCGTAAGCGGTTTCGCCGCCAGCGATGTGACCCTGACCAACGGGGTGCTGAGCAACTTCACCGGCAGCGGCAGCAGCTACACCGCCACGTTCATCGCCACCAACTTCCAGTCGCCAACGGGAACAGTGGCGGTGTCCAACGACTATTTCGATACCCTTGGCAACCAGGGTGCTGCCAATTCGGCCAACATCGCTATGACCGTGGGCGGCGGTCCTGACCCGAATGATGGTCCGTCTGGAGGCGATAGTGTGATTGGCTCAGGTACAATTGGCGCGGATTCCATCACCGGATCAACCGGTAACGACAACCTTAGCGGCCTCGACGGCGCTGACACCATCAATGGCGGCGACGGCAACGACATTATCAGCGGCGGCAACGGCTACGACATTATCAGGGGCGGCACCGGCAACGACACCATCAGCGGAATCGGCGGCTTTGATCTGATCTACGGCGGGTCCGGCAATGATTCCCTCACTGGTAATAATGGTAATGACACCATCGTCGGCGGGTTCGGCAACGATTCCCTCGCTGGTAGCGGCGGCAACGACACCTTCCAGTTTCTCAGCATCTACGACCAGCAGGATGTGATCACCGACTTCGGCATCGATGCCAACACCATCGTGTTCGATATAACCGGTGCCAGCGCCTTCACGTCCTTGGGTAGCGTGTCTTTGGGAACCACAAACTACACCGACGCCCTTGCAGCTGGCTACCTCATCTACAGCGGTGGGGTACTCTCCTACGATGCCGATGGCTCTGCGGGATCAACCTTCAGTCCGTTGGCGATTGTCTCGTTGACCGGAACTCTCACCCCCACCCTCTCCAACACCAACGTACTGTTCCAGAACCTCTAGCTCAAGCAGGCATTCCCCGCCTTATTTCTCCGGCCCTTGCTGGCCATTATTGCGGGGAATGTTCTTAACTTCTTCTGCTCTGCACCTGCTTACCTGCTCTGGTTTTGAGCCAGTCCGTAGGTTGGGTTGAGCGAATCAATAGGTTAAAGAAAACCTCTCAATTTTAGGGGAAAGCGAAACCCAACATTTCAGTCCGTAGCGACTGTATCGCCAGTTCGTTGATCAGGTTCGGCTTCACCTTCCCGTTAACGTAGTCGCCAGCTTCCGCAAACGCTTTCAGTGTCGCCTCGATAGCGGCGACCTGTTCGGGTGTTACTTGGAGTTGGCAAGATACGGTCAGGACTTGTTTCATCCCCTCATTAATAATAGACCTCTTGTAAAAATAAAAAATTGTTGTTAGGGTTAGGCTTCGGCCGTGAGCTTTTGCGTTCGACAAAAGCTCACGCCGAGGTCCGAACGGAGTCAGTAGTCAGTAGTCAGTAGTCAGGAGAATTAAGAATGAATAATAATCAATTAAACGGTCTATTTCCAGATTTTATGTAATTTAATCCTTGTTTTTGCCGTTTTTGAATCCTCAAAAATTAATTATGCAAGAGGTTTAATCAATACATGAGGATTTTGAGGAAGATGCAAGAATTTATTGGCGATTTTTGGGGCATCGAACCCCTCAAAGCCGAACAGTAGGGACTCACGCGGTTTCGTTGAGAAAATTGTCGGAAAAGAGATATTAGCTCAGAAAGCGATTATACTCAATGATCGAAGACTATTGGCCGGCGATCGATGAACCAAGACAACGAGATTAGTCACTTACTAGACCTCATGCCTGCTTCGGGACGGATGATGACGCGCATTGTCAGCAAACCCGAAAGCACCAAGGTAATCGAAACTAATTTTCCCCTGCCCTGGCAAAGAGGAGTCAGACCGATTCCAATTAATTTTGACCTCTGGCGGCAATTATCAAGACCCCAACGGGATCTAGTCTTGTTAAGGGCCGTCTCTGTTTTAACGGCAGTAAAATGGTTTAAACCCGATCTCGATCGATTAATTGCTCTGGCTGGTATGATCGGTTTAACCGTGGAAACCCTGCAAACCGATGCCGTCGGTATGGCAGTAGCGGGGGGTTTAACTGCCTTGGCAATTAACCGGATTTGGCGAGAAAAACGCAGCCCCCAACGGGAATTAGACGCAGATGAAGCGGCCCTAAAAGTGGCCGTTAGACGCGGTTACACGGAAACCGAGGCCGCTAAGGGTTTATTATCGGCTATTGAGACTATAGCTGAAATTGAGGGGCGATCGAGTCTCAATTTTAACGAGTTATTGCGCTGTCAAAATCTGAAAAAATTAGCCAATCTCTCCTTTGTTGGTGTTCCCGATCAGGTGAGACAATCTTAAGGTCAGTTGTTTTGGCTATCAGCTTTCTTTTTACTGATTACTGATCACTGATCAATGATCACTTAAATCCCTAACCTTAAAATAACTACTATAAAAATATTTTTCCCCTTGCTCAATGGCTGCAATTGACTCTTTAGAAAAAGCCTTAAAATATTACTTTGGCTACGATCAATTTCGACCGAATCAACGCCAAATAATTGAGGCTGCTTTAAACAATCAGGATTTATTAGTAATTATGCCCACCGGAGGCGGTAAATCTCTCTGTTTTCAGCTACCCGCTTTAATCAAAAAAGGGGTGACGGTGGTGGTTTCTCCCCTAATTGCTTTAATGCAGGATCAAGTAACTGCTTTAGCTGATAATGGCATCGGGGCAACATTTCTCAATAGCACTTTAAACGCGAAACAAGTCAGAGAAAGAGAATCTTTAATCCTGCAAGGAAAAATTAAACTGTTATATGTCGCCCCAGAAAGATTATTATCGCCTAGTTTTTTAGATTTTTTAGCTGTTATTGATAATTACCTCGGTTTAGCCTGTTTAGCGGTGGATGAAGCTCACTGTGTCTCCGATTGGGGTCATGATTTTCGCCCTGAATATCGACAAATTAAACAAGTTCGTCAACGCTTTCCCTCCGTGCCAATTCTGGCTTTAACTGCCACCGCTACCCAACAGGTTAGAGAAGATATTATCCAACAATTAGGATTGCGAGATACTTCCATTCATATTGCTAGTTTTAATCGTCATAATCTTTATTATGAAGTTCAACCTAAAACCAGTAAATCCTATCAGCAATTGTATCAATATATTAAAGGACAAAAAGGAGCAGGAATAGTTTACTGTATCAGCCGCAAAACCGTCGATAAAGTTGCTGAACAGTTACAAAAAGATGGTATTAATGCCCTACCCTATCACGCGGGTATGGAGGATCGGGAAAGAAGTAAAAATCAAACCCGTTTTATTCGGGATGATGTGCAGATTATGGTGGCGACAATTGCCTTCGGTATGGGGATTAATAAACCCGATGTGCGCTTTGTCGTTCATTATGATTTACCCCGCAATTTAGAGGGATATTATCAAGAATCTGGCCGCGCCGGTAGGGACGGAGAACCGGCTAAATGTACCCTCTTTTTTAGCTTTGCAGATGCCAGAAAAATTGAGTATTTTATTAACCAAAAAACCGAGCAAAATGAACAACAGAAAGCTCGTCAACAATTGCGACAGGTGTTAGATTATGCTGAAGGGACTGAATGTAGGCGATCGAGCGTACTAGGTTACTTTGGAGAAAGTTTTGCGGGTAACTGTGGTAACTGTGATAACTGTCGCCATGGTAACAATTCCGAGGATTGGACGATCGAAGCACAAAAATTTTTATCCTGTGTGGCGCGGACGGGACAGAAATTCGGTATGATGCACATAATCAACGTACTCAGGGGAGGAAAAGGTGAAAGAATCAGCCAATATCAACATCATTTATTATCTACTTATGGCATCGGTAAAGATAAAACTATGGAGGAGTGGAAACGTTTGAGTCGTTCCCTTGTCCAGCAAAATCTACTGGTAGAAACTGAAGACAATTTTAGAATCTTGAAACTTAATCAACACAGTTGGGAAGTGATGCGGAAACAACGTTCCGTGTTTATTGCCGTCCCCCAGAAAGCTAACGGTCAAATCGTGGGAGACGACAATCCCAATATGGTGGAAAGTGATTTATTATTCGAGCGCTTGCGGCAACTGCGGAAAAAAATTGCCGATAGTCAAGGGGTTCCTCCCTACGTTATTTTCCATGATTCTAGTCTGCGTTTGATGGCCCAATCGAAACCCCGGAATTTGGGGCAGTTTCGTCAAATTTCTGGAGTAGTACACAGTAAAGTACAACAGTATGGGGATATATTTATAGCGGCAATTAATGATTTTTGTCAGGATAGTCTTCCCTCTACTCAATTCCTCACTCTCCAATACTATCAAGATGGGTTGAATGCGGAAGAAATCGCTCGCAAAAGAAGCTTAAAAGTCTCAACCATCTATGAACATTTAGCTAAATTGCTAGAAGCGGGTTACGAAATTGATATTAATCAGTTAGTCTCTAAAAATAAACAGGAATATATTCGTTTAGTGATCGAAAAAGTGGGTGATCGATCCCTGAAAACTCTCAAAGAAAATCTGGGAGATAATTATAGTTATGAGGAAATTAAATTAGTTGTTGCTTGGCAAAGACGACCCCGGCAATAGGGCTAGAGCAACTCTTTTGATGCAACCCTCCACTTTACAGGCAATAGGCAATAAATAATCAGTTTTTAATAACCGGATTTAGTATTACAACCAGTGGGTTAATCCGCTCAAAAATTGCTTTTTCTGGGGTTGAAACATTTTCAACCCCGATTTTTATCATCCAGGAAAAATAACTTCTAGGGGAGCGGGAATCATCTCGCTACGAAAGTCGAGAATCTGGACGAGGATTAAATAGGCAACGGCGATTAAAATCGAAATTGCTCCCGTGATAATGGCGATAATTTTAGCAGAATTCATATAATTAACCGTTAATTTCCTGAGATGATTGATCTATTCCCGCAAAAGCTACCGAAATTTATTCTCATCTACGATTGCGAGCCTAAACAATTTAAACTGAATATCTGGACTTCCCCCGTATAAACATACTAGCTATGGCTAAAAGTCTTACAGAGCCTGAGTTCAAGCAATACAATACCAATGAACTACTGGACACAAAATCCTGAAGTTCTTACGCAGATAGGGTTTGAGGCAAAAATTTTCA
>NZ_JADBTF010000127.1:0-4019 GCF_020246295.1 Microcystis sp. M090S1
AAACCCTAAAACCCTAAAACCCTAAAAACCTAAAACCCTAACACCCCAAAACCCTAACACCCACCCGACTCCCGACAAAGAAAAAAAAATCCTGGAGGATATAACCATGAACGAGAATCAAAGGAAAAAAATCGGCATTCTGACCAGTGGTGGCGATTGCCCGGGGTTAAATGCGGTAATTCGTGCCGTGGTGAAATCATCAAAACTCAAGGGTTGGGATGTGTACGGCATTCCCTACGGGACCGACGGTTTTATGCAGATTGCCGAGGGGAAATATCACCCCCAAGATTTGATCCTGACTCAGCATGGCTATAACCTACCCGGGGTCTTGAAAGGATTAGACGTTTTGCAGTTTCTTAGTGGTAGTGTCTTGGGTTCTTTGAGCAAAGGACATCCCGAAAACCCAGAAATTGCTGCGAAAATCCTGCAAGGATACGAAATGCTGGGATTAGATGCCCTGATCGTCGTCGGGGGCGATGGGAGCATCGATATCATCTACGATCTCGCCCAGAAAGGCAATTGGAATATTATCGCGGTTCCCAAAACCATCGATAATGACGTTCCCTATACGGAATGGGCAGTCGGTTTTACCACTGCCGTCGATATCGTCACCCAAGCTTTGTATGATCTCACCTTTACCGCCGCTAGTCACGAAAGGGTGATGATTGTGCAGGTGATGGGTAGAGATGCCGGTCATCTAGCCCTTCATGCCGGAATTGCCGGGGGGGCCGATGCGATTTTTATTCCCGAATTAACCCCGGCTCTCACTCCCGAAATTATCGACGGTTGTTGTCGTCATTTGGCACAATTACGCGCTCAAGGTCGTAAATTCGCTCTCATTGTCATTTCTGAGGGTGTTAAAAACGAAGATAACCAAAAAGAGAAGTATATTGCCGATTATTTAGAAAAATTAATATTTGACAAAACTCGCTCTTTGTGCGTTACCGATCCCGTCTTCTGTTATCTCAATTCCATGGATGTGCGGGCCATGTCTTTGGGACACCTGCAAAGAAGTCGTCCTCCTTTGGCCATGGATCGACTGTTAGCCACGGCTTTCGGCATTAAGGCCGTAGAATTAATCGAACAGGGAAAACTCGATCGCGTGGTGATTTGGCGCGGGGGACAAGTGCGTAGTTTGCCCCTGAAACCAGTGATCAAAATTATCAAACAATGTCATCAAGAAAATCGCTGTGCCTATCCCGTGGATCCTGATGGTTTTATCGTCAAAACGGCCCGTTCTTTGGGAATTTACCTAGGGGAAAATCCCACGACTGAGACAGCAGTAGTTCCGCAAGCTGTGGAGGCGTTGGTTTAGTTATAATAAAGCGAGAAGGGTTGCTCATACTTTCTCGCTTTGTTAATTGGTTAAGATTAGGCATTTCTTAACCCTACAATTACGGGAGATACTGACAGCTACTGTAGAAATCAAGAAACTTTTTAAAAGAGTGTAATTAGGGCTTGCTGAATAAATGTGAAATATAGACGAGGTAAGGGTTTTAGGGGCCTATTTTGCGAAACAGGTGCAAGATTTTGAGAGAATCGTGGTTGAAAACCTTGCATCTTCGGGGCGAAGCATTCGGGCATAACCTATCGCTGAAACCGTAGATTTCCTATCCGAATGCTTCGCCCCTACTTTTTCAGCCAGCCCTAATTAATTTTCTAAGCATAAACTTTTATCATTATAAACCCGAACTGTATATCCTTCTCAACCCGACGAATCAAATTCTTTTCTGTCAAATTTGTGGCTTTACGAGCGAAACAGGTGCAAGATTTTGAGAGAATCGTCGTTCAAAACCTTGCGTCTTCATCGGCCCGCGTCCTGTAGGGGCGAAGCATTCGGGCAATAACCTATCGGTGAAACCAGAGATTTTCTATCCGAATGCTTCGCCCGTACTTTTTGCCGCAAATCCTACATAAAGACTTCTACTATCAGTAATGAGGTTATAAGATTGAACTATTGGACAAGCTTCAATGAGATGTCTAATCTCTTGAAAATAGTCATTAATCAACAAATTCTATCTCCTCAATTTCTTCTTTGTCTTGCAGTAAAGCTTCTAGCATCCAAGCTTCTCCCATCCATTCATCAAAGTCTAAGGTATGCTGCAATTCATTGTTTTCAAATCGTCTGAGAAATTCTTGTGTCTGCATTTGATACTTAAGTAGGTAGGCGTTAAAAATCATCAGATCCCCCCGCCTATCGGCACCCCCCTTATCAAGGGGGGCAGGGGGGATCGAACCTAAAATCCATTTTTAATTTAATTATAACCAGCTACTTATTTTCAAAAAAAGTTATTCGTTCTTGGGTGCGCTTAATTCCTTCTTGAAGTTCTTGCAGTCTTTCGGTTAATGCGTCTTCAATAAATTTTTTTAAGGAGTTTAGATGCTTGGATTTAAGTTTTACTTCAGCCATAATGCTTCCGAGTTGATAATCGCTGCTGTTTGCCATTCGTCAGTCCATCCTAATTCTAGTTCATCTACTGCTAAAAAAGCTTGGGCGAGTTCTTCTGCTTCTTGTTGTTGTCGCCATTGTTGTAAAATTGAGGCGATGAAAATGCTTTTATCTTCTACTTTCTGGTCTAGGTAATTAACCAGTTCATCGGGTAAAAAAATGGAGATTTTAGCCATTGTTATCTCTTTGGCTATTTGATTCTAATATAGACTATTTTGATTGAGCTAAAATAACAGAATTAAGGGGGAAAGATTCAGTTTCTAAACGAGTTAAATCAACAATTTGACTAGCTTGATCAATATCAATTCCAACTAATTTTCCTTCGCTATCAAAATCTAAAACAATATCAGGGGCGATTTCTTGAGAATCGGTGCTTGTTTTTTCTGATAGGCTAATGTATAGAGAATCGGTTTCAGGATAATAACTAAATTTCATTTTTTACTCCTTAAAGTTACGATCTGGGAAGGCGTTATGAATGGTTTCTCCATCATCTAGAGTGACAACTCGCAAGTATTTTCCTAATTCGGGAATGTATAACCAATGACGAATGCGTCCATTTGGTTCTATTTCTCGTCTAACTGGATTCTGGATAGCCTGTTGACACCATTCTCGCTTAAGATAGGGTCTTTTGACCAAGACTTGTTCTTCAAAGTAGCGGGTAGTTTTCATTCATCATTTTTCTGATCGATTCCTTCTATCATAATTTTAACGAAATTTAGATAAATTTCCCCAGATACTAAATTCTCCCCCCTTTTTAAGGGGGGCAGGGGGGGATCAAATCCCATCACACAAACCCCTATCCTCCTCCCTAACATCAGAATTAGGATTGTGCAAATAAGCCCGCACCCAATCGCAACTACGCCCCATTAAAGCATCTAAATCCCAACCATTGCTTCCATTCCACAGTTTAATTGTGTTGTCACCACTACCGCTCACTAAAGTCTTGCCGTCGGGACTAAAATTAACGCTTGTGACAAAGCCATCATTCCCCTTGAGGGTGCGGATTAGTTCGCCTGTTTCTACATTCCAGAGTTTGATAGTATTGTCCTCACTACCGCTCACCAATGTCTTGCCGTCGGGACTAAAATTAACGCTTAAGACAGAGTTATCATGCCCCTTGAAGGTGCGGATTTCTTTGCCTGTTTCTACATTCCAGAGTTTGATGGTGTTGTCCCAACTACCGCTCACCAATGTCTTGCCGTCGGGACTAAAATTAACGCTTCGGACAAGGTTATCATGCCCCTTGAAGGTGCGGATTTCTTTGCCTGTTTCTACATTCCAGAGTTTGATAGTCTTGTCCCAACTACCGCTCACCAAAGTCTTGCCGTCGGGACTAAAATTAACGCTTATGACAGTGCTATCATGCCCCTTGAGGGTGCGGATTTCTTTGCCTGTTTCTACATTCCAGAGTTTGATAGTCTTGTCATCACTACCGCTCACCAATGTCTTGCCGTCGGGACTAAAATTAACGCTATAGACAGTGCCACCATGCCCCTTGAAGGTGTGGAGTTTTTGGCCTGTTTCTACATTCCAGAGTATGATAGTCCCGTCATCACTACCGCTCACCAAT
>NZ_JADBTF010000128.1:0-14836 GCF_020246295.1 Microcystis sp. M090S1
ACTTAAACTAATAAAACGGAGAGGCTATGGCTTTAGAAACTTTCGGAATTTTTGGGTTAGAAGTATGTTATCTTGGCATCTTGTCTGTTGATTTAGCATAAAGGGTAACGAAGAGCCAAAACTCAACAAGCTATTCAGAATATTGAAGAACAAAAAACCTTAACTGTTTGCAAGGATGAGGTTGAACTATATCGGCAGCTAGGAATTTATTGTCATTAATCTCTAGAGTCAGCGATTCCCTCTGTAGTCATGTTTTTGCTGGTTTTCTGCCCCGAAACCAGCTATAATGCTCGAAAGGTGAAAAGGGACTAAAAGCGCTGATTGAGTTAATCCGCGATGGTAAGGTGAGTCTGCGCTATCTAGTCTCGTCGGGGGCTTTGGCTACTGGGGTTGAGATAAACTAGATTTAATAACTGAAAATCCGGGGTAATCACTCATGTTACAATCCCTAAAAATTGAAGGCTTTCGCGGGTTTCAGAATTTTGAGATGGCCAATCTTGGTCGAATTAATCTCTTAGTGGGTAAAAATAATAGCGGTAAAACTTCTATTTTAGAAGCGATTCAGTTTTTGTATGCTCAGAATAATATAGATATATTTCTTGAAACTATTAGCTATAGAGGTGAGTTTGGTTGGTCAGAAAGTAATCTACCTATAGCGGTAAGCGCTTGAGTGAGATACAGACCAAGCTTTGCCTAGCATGGTTTATAGCTCGTGACACTGTACCTCATACGACTGCACACCGCTATAGTCGCACTAAAGTTTTTGAAATTTGTCATTTATTTCCTGGGCATGAAATCATCCCAAGTAAAAAAATTATCATCAGTGGATATGGCAAATCCTATCTAGCAAGTGTTACCATTTCTGTTGAAAGCATTCCTATACAACTATCTTTATTTTCAGACAAAAATGATGATATAAATCAAAATAATGATAACAATTTCGACAATGAGGAATGGGGTAAACTTCTTTTAAGTATTGGATGGAGTCAATCACAAAAACCTATTGAACTGGAACTTCTTGCCAACGGTACTCTTGCCAGAGATTCTATAAGAAGAATAGCTAGTTTAAGCAGAATTTCCCATAAAATAGGTATTGATAATAAAATTGAATTGAAGTTCTTATAGCGGTAAGCGCTTGAGTGAGATACAGACCAAGCTTTGCCTAGCATGGTTTATAGCTCGTGACACTGTACCTCATACGACTGCACACCGCTATAACACCATTTTCTCTAACAAGTTCTGATATGGCAGCACTTTTTGATAACATTGTTCTCTCTCCTTTAGAAGATTTAATTATTGAATCTTTGAAAATTATTGAGCCAAAAATTGAAAGGATAGCCAGTGTTGGTTCTGGCAAGTATTTAAATTCAAATAACCTAGGTGTTAGAGGTGGGTTTTTAATCAAAATTAAAAATCATGATCAACCTATACCTATTGGCAGTTTAGGCGATGGATTTTGGCGAATGTTAGGATTAGTTTTAGCGATGGTTAATCTTGAAAATGGAATTTTATTAGTTGATGAAATTGATAGCGGATTGCATTTTACTGTCATGACTGATATGTGGAAAGTCGTCTGGGAAACCGCCAAAAAACTCAATATTCAGGTATTTGCCACCACTCACAGCCGCGATTGTTGGCAAAGTTTAGCCGAATTAATTACCGAAGAAAAAATTACCGATAACGATATTACTATTCAAAGGATAGATAGGGAAAAAAGCCAATCTGTAATCTTTGATCCAGAAGAAATTGTTATAGCGGTGTGCAGTCGTATGAGGTACAGTGTCACGAGCTATAAACCATGCTAGGCAAAGCTTGGTCTGTATCTCACTCAAGCGCTTACCGCTATATTGCTGCTACAAGTAATCTTGAGGTGCGGTAACAATGCCTAAAATAGAGACAAAAAAGTTATTAGTGGAAGGTGCAGAGGAATTGAGAGTTATTCCCCAATTAATGGCAGCAAATGGAGTTACTTGGAATAGAGGGGAAGAACCATTGAATATCATAAATTGTGATGGTGTTGAAAATTTACTAAAACCTAAATATATCTCTACGCAACTAAAAACTCCTAACGGACTAACTCATTTAGGAATTATTATGGATGCGGACGAAGAACCTGATAATCGTTGGAAAAGTTTATATAATGCCTGTTTACCAAATATACCTAGCTTACCTCAAAATTTACCAGCAGCGGGATTAATTATGACTCTATAGCGGTAAGCGCTTGAGTGAGATACAGACCAAGCTTTGCCTAGCATGGTTTATAGCTCGTGACACTGTACCTCATACGACTGCACACCGCTATAGAATCGGGGATAAAATTCGGTGTGTGGATGATGCAAGATAATCAATCTAGAGGGATGTTAGAGACTTTTTTAGCCTATTTAGTTCCCGATAATAATCTTTGGCAATATACACAAAACAAGGTGATAGAGGCAAAACAACAAGGGGCAACCTATAGCGGTAAGCGCTTGAGTGAGATACAGACCAAGCTTTGCCTAGCATGGTTTATAGCTCGTGACACTGTACCTCATACGACTGCACACCGCTATATAGAGATTATCATCTAGATAAGGCTAATATTCATACCTATTTAGCTTGGCAAGATCCGCCGGGGAAACAACTTCACGATGCAGTAAAACAAAGAATACTTAATCGCTCCCATCCCCAATCAGCAAATTTTTTGAGATGGTTACAGGGGTTATACGAGATTTGATAAGTAGGGAGGCACAATTATTTGTAGGATGGGTTAGCGGTAGCGTAACCCATGCGGGCGTTGGGTTTCATGCTTCAACCCAACCTACGTTCATTTTATATTTAATTCCACCCACCCACTTAGAAGTATGGATCGAAATGGGAATGACAGCCCCATAATATTTCTCTGTGCTTTGTTAGGTAAAGCCTCTTTCAAAAAGACTTAAATTAATCGTGCCGCGGGGGTTTATTGGTCGCAGAACCCGCCGGAACGACCTTGGAGGTGGGGGGGATACCTTTGAGGGAAATGAGGGTATTCATCACCGTTTTTGCCACAGGAGCGGCAACAGTGGAGCCAAAAGTATTGGCACCCTTGGGTTCATCCACCACCACCAAAACCACATAACGGGGCGATTCGATCGGTAAAATCGCGACAAAACTGGTAATTTTGGCGTTAGGTAGATAACCCCCCGTCGGACTAGCTTTTTGTGCGGTTCCCGTTTTGCCTCCGATGCGATAACCGGGGATTTGGGCCGCTACCCCCGTCCCCTTGCTGACGACGGTTTCCATCATTTCCACCACTTGCCGGGCCACGGTGGGAGAAAAGACTTTTTTGCTGGGATAATCGGGCTGCCAGTGCAAACGGCCGCGGTCGTCGGCTAATCCTTTGATCACATGGGGAGTTACTAAGGTGCCACCATTGGCCAGCGCACCGTGCAACTGTACTAATTTTAAAGGCGTTAGGGATAAACCTTGACCAAAGGAAGCGGTGGCCGATTCAATGGCATTATCCAGAAATTCTTGTTCGGGTTTGAGATATCCTGCCACTTCTCCGGGTAAATCTACGCCAACCCTTTGATTTATTTCCAATCCTAATAAACTTTTATAGAAATCAACTCGCCCCATTTTTTGGGCAATTTGCACCATGGCCACGTTACTAGAGGTTTGCAGAACTCTGGCCATATCTAGCGCCCCATAACCCTGTTTAGAGGCATTTTTAATCGTCCAGGGACCGACAGTAATTGCCCCCGGATCATTGACTACCGTACTAGCTTTAATTGCCCCCGCTTCCATGGCCATGGCGACAATAATTGGTTTAAAAGTTGACCCCGGTTCGTACTGATCGGCTACGGTCCAATTTTTAAATAGAGCCACATGGGCTTTATAATATTCATTGGGGTTAAAAGTTGGCTCACAAACTAGGGCTAAAAGAGAACCGTCAAGGGAGTCCATAACGATGACGGCTCCCCGTTTAGCATTAAATTTCTTTAGCTGTTCTCGTAGGGCCGTCCTGGCGGCTCTTTGTAGTTTTAAATCGAGGGTTACTTCTAACTGTAATTCATCAAATTGAAAGATACCATCGGGAACAAAAGCGGGTAAAATTCGCCCGTCTCCCATGCGTCTTGTATTGACAGAAAAGGGATCTCTTTCTAATAACTGACTGGAACCTCTCTCTAATCCTGCTTGACCACGATGTTCTTTATCTACATAGCCAATCACGTCGGCTGCCACATCGTCTTGGGGATAATAACGAGCGTACTTTTCCTCTAATTCTACACCGTCAAGAGATAATTGTTTTAATCCCCTAGCCACGGATTCGGTTAATTGATTGGCTAAACGAATTCCTGTTTCTTTTTCTTTAAATCTTTGAATCAGTTGATTAGTGGGAATATTTAATAAAGGAGCTAATTTATCAGCCACTTCTGCCGGCGGAATAGCAAACAGTTTTGGGTGTACATAAAGAGTATAAATCAAGCGATCGGTCGCCAAAACATTACCATTACTATCGACGATCGCCCGTCGGGGAATATAGGGTCTAATACTGGTAGTTTGCTGTTGTCTGGCTCTTTTTTGCAATTCCTGTCCTTGTACTATTTGCAATTGGTACAATCGCCAAGCTAAACCCACAATACCCATGACTAAAATCAACCACACCGCCACCAATCGCCCGTTACTCAAAGGCAAATTTTTTAAGTTTTTTTGCCGTTTTTTGGCGTTTAAATAGGACTTTCTGTCCTGGATCCTGCCAGAGGGCGATCGAGTTTTTTTACCTCTAAATCTGGGTCTTTTTGTGTCAGTCATGAGCAGTATCTTTCAGTAACCAGTGAGCAGTAAGCAGTAAGCAGTAATCAGTGAGCAGTAAACAGGAATCAGTAAACGGTAAACAGTAAAAAGACAGTAGGAAACTTCTCTTTAATACTGCACACTTAAAAACTCACATCTGATAACTGTTAACTGTTAACTGATAACTGTTAATAGGCACTTCTCGGTCGAGAAGTGACGGTAGATTGGGGTTGAGAAGCGGTGGCTGGTTTCAGGTTAGGGGCAGATTTACGCTGTAAAAAGATAGTTTGGAAGGGTTGGGGATGAGTTAATCCGGTTTCGGGTTTTTCTGCTTGTTGAGCTAGTTGATGTTTAAGGGTTTCATTGGTGGCCAAAAGATGGCGCTCGTGACGTTGCAGTGTTTCCAGTTTACCAAATTCTTTGTCCCAAACCTTGGGAATATATACCGTCCAAGCATATATTCCCAGAGTCGAACCCAACAGACAAAAAGTAATCACGGCCACTATTCTTTCTAGGAGGCAAAGGGAACGTAATTGACGCGAGGCTAATTGTTTTTGTGTCGGGGCCACGGGAACTCTCGCCACCGATTTAGTCGTCGGTTTGACGGTGGGAGTCGGGGAGGATTGAGTAACTGGTTTAGTAGTGGGGTTGGGGGAAGTTACCCGCGACTGGGGACGACGTTGACTCCCTTGGCTTTTTTGGCGAGAAACGGGAACGGGAACATAGGACTTATGGGCAGCAGACATGATTTTCTCTCAATATTTCTAGCTAGTTGTCGTTGTCAAAAATTAAGTTTCTAAAATTAGGAGTCGGTCATCAGGAGTCGGTCGTCAGTGGTTCGTGTTATGCAATGGACGGGTTTATAAGGGATGAAACCATTATATAGAAAGACATGGCTGCGATTTTTGTCAATTGTTTTCCCTCTAGAACGAACTAATCAATTAAGTCTCTTGCCAGATAAGAATTTAGTCGATTTATGCCATCCGATCGAACCATGCCAAGTAACGAAGAACCATATTTAATTGATCACTGTTGCCTTTTTTCCTTTTTACTTTTTCCTTTAAAATCACTGTTCTAGTTCTAGACGTAAACGATATAAAATAGTTTGCGGATGAACTTGAGCGAGAATTTGATTGATCACCGTACTCGGTCCGGATGCCCCCCAACTACAACCGCGTTCTAGATAGATTTTAGCGGCTTTCCCGATGATATAGGTTCCATAAGCGGCAATTGCTCCCTGTAGGAGAGCGGTGCTACCGTAGAGGGTTAAAGAGGTGGGATTTTCAAAAATACTCGCCGCTGCCGCTGCCGTTTTGCCCAAACCGATAATCACAGTGCTGAGGATTTCCCCCACCAGCAACCCCGCACTACTCAAAAGTAGAGTCCGCCAGAGTTGACCAGCTTGGTGACTGGTAATCGGCAAGCCGTACAAACGAGCTAAAGCCCGAACTAGAGTCAAATCGACGATTGAACCCCCTAGTAGGTCTAAAATAGCGATCGGATTGGCCGCAATCGCTAAAGCCTTATATTTCGCGTATTGCCAGATAATTTCCTCCGCTTGACTGTCCCGGAGTTCCAGGGTTTTTCTAGCGATATTTTCCTCCGCTTCTTGCCCTTGCACTAAAGCATTTAAGGCCAGTAGCGATCGCCCTTCCCGATTTAAAATCGTTAAGAGTTTATCTTGCAGCTCCTCAATTTGGGGGGGAGGGGTTTCCCACTCAGTCACCACGCGCCCATCGGGGTATTCCACCCGGACGGGAATCGGTTGCGGTTCGGCGGCTACCATAACTATCTCATCGCTAGTTAACAAATCTTCTAACGTTTTTTCGTCCCGATTGGTTCCTAATCTCTGTAACTGCTGAAAAATCTGGCGGCGATCGGCTTCCGGATAGAGATCAATCTTATTAAACACCAAAATGATCGGTTTTTTGGCCCGGCGCAATTCTGCCAAGGCCTCGTATTCGGTCCGGGTAATATCCCCCGCGACGATAAATAAAATTAAATCGGCACTTTTAGCGACTTCTCTGGCCATATTCGCCCGCGCTTCCCCTTCAATCTCATCCAATCCGGGGGTATCGATTAATTCTATCTGGATTTTACCCGTGGCTGGTGTCCAACGTACCGATCGCGGCCAGCGTGTCACCCCGTGCAGGGGTCCGGTTGCCAGGACTTTTTGACCGACTAAAGCGTTTACCACCGAGGATTTACCGCGACTGACTAACCCGAAGGCTGCCACCCGAATCACTGTTTCATCCAGTTTATCCAAGGCCGATTTGAGGGACTGCAAATCCTGTTTAACGGCGGCCTGAAGTTGGGGATCGGGGGGATAATTCCAATGGCGGCGAAAACTGGCATACCAAGTTAAGGCCTGTTGTAAACTAGCTTTAGCCTGATTGTAATGAGTTTCCTCGATCGATGGGGTCTTGGTCACGGTTGATTTTTTTACTGTTTATTGATGCTGCTGCCTTTATTGTAGAGTTTCGGGGCGGTAACTGAGACGCGGTTATTTGGGGTGGTGGGGAGGTGGGGAAGTGGGGTAGTGGGGTAGTGGGGAGCAGGAGAGATGGGGGAATTTCAACTAAAACCCTAAAACCCTAAAACCCTAAAACCCCAACACCTAACATCCTACTCCCCCAATCCCAATTGCCCCAATAGCTGAAGGATAGTTTTTCCGGTTACGGGATCTCGCCAATCGGGGGCAATTTCTGCCAGGGGAAGCAGCACGAAGGCTCGTTCTCGGCAGCGGGGATGGGGTATCTGTAATTCGGGCGTTTCTAAGATCAGGTCATCATAAAATATTAAGTCTAAATCGAGGGTACGCGGTCCCCATCTTTCCCGTCGGACTCTCCCGAATAACTGCTCGATTTCTAATAATTTATGCAGTAAATCTAAGGGCGATAAATCCACTTGCACAATGGCGCAACCGTTGAGATAATCGGGCTGAGGAGGGCCGACGGCTGCGGTTTGATACCATTGGGAATGAGCTTCTAGTGTAATTCCTTTGACTCGCTCTAATTCCCCTAAAGCTTGCCCTAAAATTGTCGCTGAATCCCCTAAATTACCGCCTAAAGCGATCGCTGCTCGCTTCATCCACATCCTTCCTCAACAATAATCTCGGCTAATTCCCCCGTCGCTCCCAAAGATTTACCTAAAGATATATTGACATTTGGATGCTTTTGTGATATGTCAAAAACTTGGGCTTCGATCGCGGCCGTAATTCCACCAGTAAAGAGGAAATAGGGCAGTATAGCGATTGTTGGGCTACCTTGAGCGATTAAACTCTCGATTTGTTGGGATAAACTCGGTTCTATCGACCAATAAGCTGTAATTGCCCGAAAAAACGCCGCTAGACTTTCCACTTCCCGATTACCCCCGGGGCGACGACTACCGTGGGACAGTAAAATGCGGTCTTGGGGGCTTAAATCAGCAAATTGTCGCGATAACAGCGATTTTATGCCCTGATAACTGCCTAAATGGGGCTTTAACTCTAGCTCAATCGGCGATCGCACTTTGGCCACGGCCGCGGGAATATCTTCTTTAACGTGAACCCCCGACAGGAGAAACAGGGGGATAATCTGCAACCGGCTACATCCTTGGCTTTGTGCTTGTTGGGCAAAAGCTTCTATTTGTTGATGGAGAGGTGTTATCACTAATTCTAGGGCGGCAGTCCCTACTAATACCCGATTATCTGCTTCTAGAACCGCTAGAGATGGGCTAAACTCCGATTTACTCGCTAATCTTTCGGCGGGTTGACTAATTTTTTCTTGAACTAAGGCTGCTAATCGTGTCACCGCCATGGCTGGACGCGGATCGCGACTACCGTGGAAAACCAATAAGTAGGCTGAGGAGGTCTTCAAAGAAATCTTGCCAAAATAGTTTAGTTTTTAGCCTAATACATTTTCTCTCCCTTTAGGCATAAATGCCCCTGATATTCTCGATTTAGCCTATCTGGATTGGCAAGCGGGAAAACGTCACCACTAGCCCCAAGTGCTACCATTTTACGGGATGTAAAGTGTGAGCAAATCAGCCCGCCGGCTTGAGTTAGCCTAGATATTGAGATATAACCTAATTAATCGCCCAACTTAGTCAACGAGGCAGTTAACGTGAAAGTGGAAACAGACAGTAAACAATTACCCTCCTACGAACAACCACCCCTAATAGAAGTGGTAAAATTACCTACAGTTTTATCATCAGAATCTTGCCGGATAGACGCAGCAGAAGATGATGATGATGAACTGGATTGTCGGGGAGTTTTTGTAGTTTCTCATCAAACGAAAATCTTATTTTCCGAAGAAGTAAACATTAAATCTCAGGAAAAATCCACTTGGAAACCTTGTGTTATAATTGATAATTCTCGAATCGAAGATGATAACTAATGACCTTTGGTATGAGGCGGTAGATGCAAATGTTGAGTTAACCCAAGGGGATATTATTCTTAATTGTCCTGTGGTTCGTTGGGCTTCTAAATCTGTTGAGGTAAGCAATCAAACAGAAATTGAAACACTTCGATCCTTAGTGGAAGTAGCTGAGATTGATCTGGTTGTTATCACCCAAGGCTGCGACTTAGAAAACAAGAAAGTCAATAATGTCATCCTTTGCCCTCACTTTGCTCTCAGCCAATATCAAGAATATTGGGAACAGACAATGAACAATATGAAACAAAATCCTACGGCCAAGGCGTGGGGGAGATATTGTGATGATATTAAAAATGGTTATATATGGAATCTTTCTATGCTCAACGAAGGGGAAATTGGCAACCTAAAATTAACTCATCGAATAGTTGATTTTCATGATGTGTACACTTTGCCGAGGACTTTTTTGGAATCCTTCTTGCAAAATAAACAGCAACCTCGACTTCGTTTACGTCCTCCCTATCGTGAACATTTATCTCAAGCTTTCGCTAGATTTTTTATGCGAGTTGGTTTACCTACAGGAGTAAAAAAAGTCTGGTAATAGATAAATCACCTTAACTTTTACCAATAACTACCTATAGGGAAAGATTGGTTTTTTGACGATTCGATAAATCCTATGGTTTCCTATCCACAGTTCTAGCTTTGTGGGCGATTTGGTTCACTTGATAACGAATTATTGCGATCGCTTGCCAGGAACTAATTTTCAGCGATAATCTAAAGTCAGAGTCCATCGGGAGATAAGATCATGAACTTTCGTCTAGTTCTATTTTCAGGCCTAGTGACGGCTTTAGTCGGGGCAGGTATCGGTTATGGCATTAGCCGCATTGAACGCAATCCCAGCCAAGTCAACTATAAAAATCCCTATCACTATCAAATCATCTATGGACGTTATTTTGCCGGTGCCGGGGCAGCCCTGGGCTTCTCTGTGGGTGCGGGTTTGCAAATGGTCAAAGAACTCAAAGAAGCCAGAGATAGAGAAATGGGCATCCTAGATGATGGGTCAGAATTCTAGTCTTTTGGGGCTAATTCCTCAAGAATGATGAATTGAACGTGATTAATCGCTAAATCACCGATGGGAACTTGGGTTTTTAACACCGGTTGTCCTTCACTGAGCATTCGTTCAAAGGGGATATCTTTGGCAATTTCCGTGTGATACCAAGCTAAACCCATAAAGAAACGATTGGGATAGGGACCACCTTCAAAAATATCATCGGGATTGGACTCCATGGGAACCCAACCGATAGAGGGGAGATAAAATTCCATCCAGACGTGATTGTAATCCGGTTCGAGGGGTAAATTACGTTCGAGGGGATGGGGTGGGCATTTATAACGTCCTACCGTACGACTCGCAATACCATTGAGACGACACAAAGCCAATAATAAACCCACATATTCGCCACAGGAACCCACTCCGCGCCGCAGGGCAATATCGGGGGTGTCGATGTTGGGTTTGATGCCGTAGGAAAGCTGATCATAGACGTAGTTACGAATACTATAAACTTTTCTGAGTATATTGGTTTCCCGACCGATCGCTTCTTGGGCAGCATTGAGGATAATTTCTGTATTCATAGCCAGATCATCATTATCGATCAAATAGCGATCGGGAAAATCGGCGGGTAAGGGGGGTAAATCTTCGCAATCTTTGGGAGTAATTTGGTATTTAATTCCCCACACTTCTAGGACTACTTTCCAACCAAAAATATGACGTTGTTTGCCGGTTATTTGCTTGAACTTAAATACTGCCACCCGCTGCCCGTCCTGAATTTCTTCAATAAAAGGCAATCCCACCGCTTCGACGCTGCGAATTTTTTGCCGCGGTGTTTCTAGGGGTAAAGCGATGCGCCATTCCACATCTTTTAGTTCGATATTATATAGAGGTTCCAATTCCTCGACGTAGGATAATTCAATCAGATAACCGTTAGAAAGGGTGTATTTTTTAGCGGGATCGTAGTGAAAATATAGAGGATGGACAAAAGTACGCGGACGATAACTAAGTTCGTAAACCTGTTCGGAATTGGGATTATCGCGGATAAAGGGTTCTTGGAAAGCATAGGCCACATATAAGATATCCTTGCCACTGTTCGCATCGCAATAAAATGCTAATCCCGTCGGTGATTCAAAAGGAGTTATCATGCTAAAAAGCTGTTCTCCCGTGGCGCGATCAAGACAGTAAACCGTTTGTTCTAGGGTATCCGTTAACCAAAGTTCTTCCCCGCGAATAGTGATATTTTCGATGCCGATACCCGGCGCGTACAAACGAGTAATTTCCTGTCCCGATTGGCGATCAAATATAAAGATTTGTCCAGAACGTTGACAAGTGACATAAATTGTGTTAGCAGTTACGGCGACTCCGTTAGCGGTGTAGGGAAGACGGGTAAAAAATTTCGGGGTAAAATCTTCGAGAGTGCAGCAGTAGAGATTTTCGCGGGTAGTAAACCAGAGGTTATTTTGATCATCGATTGCCAATCCCGTCGTCCCGACGAATTCTTGCCAGCGATGGGAATTAAGTACGGTTGTATGACCAGTATCGAGGGCAATTTGGTATAAATAGCCGTTTTTTGCGTCGATAGCGATTAATTTGTCATCTTGAAATACAATTCCGTGCAGGGCTGTGGCGCTAATCGGGCGAATCGTTTGACGATGGGAGGGAAGACTGGCAGGATCGAAAATCATAGGAGGAAGCGAAAAGGGAGGGTGTTTTTAAGTGAATAAAACAGCAATTCTTCCCACGATAGCAAATTTTATCGCCCTTGAATGCTCGTAATGAACTCCAATTCCGAAAAAAATGTCAAGAATTGTCACCTATAGTCCCTCTCATACCCTTGTACCTACCTACGAGTGTTTCAATCGTTGCAGTTATTGTAATTTTCGCAGGGATTTAGGCACTGATGGCTGGTTAAGTCTAGACAAGGCCAAAGAGATTTTAACTGCTTTGCAGGGTTCGGAAATTACGGAAATTTTAATTCTTAGCGGGGAAGTTCATCCTTTAGCAGCCAATCGAGAGTCATGGTTTCGGCATATTTATAATTTAGCAGCATTGGCTTTAAATATGGGTTTTTATCCCCATACCAATGCAGGTATTTTAACTTTTGCCGAGATGGAAAAACTAAAAAATGTCAATCTATCTATGGGCATAATGTTAGAACAAATGACGGTGACTTTATTAGATACCGTCCATCGTCATGCCCCCAGTAAAGTGCCATCCCTGCGCTTAGAGCAGTTACAATGGGCGGGAGAATTAGGAATTCCTTTTACTACGGGGTTATTATTAGGAATTGGTGAAACAGAATGCGATCGCTTAGTAACCTTAGAAACTATTGCCACTATTCATCAACGTTGGGGACATATTCAAGAAGTGATCCTACAACCCTACAATCCGGGCAAAAGAGAACAGTGGCAAAATAATCCTTTTGATCTGCAAAAATTACCCGATCTGGTTAGGCAAGCCAGGGAAATTTTGCCCCCAGATATTGTCATTCAAATTCCCCCGAATTTAGTACCCGATCCTCTTTTTCTCTTGGATTGTTTAGCGGCAGGAGCGCGGGATTTAGGCGGTATTGGCATTATCGATGAAGTTAATCCCGATTACCTCCATTTACACCCCGATAAATTAAAGGAATTTTTAGCAGTTTATGGCTGGGAATTAAAGCCACGCCTACCAGTTTATCAGTAAACATTAATCAGGGAAAAGATAGCACTGTTAATGCCATTGAACACTCCTTACTTAATACCCCTTAATTGATTATTATTCATTCTTAATTCTCCTAACGACCGACGACCGAGGCTGCATCTCATTTTTGTAAATCTACCAATTGGGATTTTTACGGGGAAACTCTCGGCTAAGATCGGGCATTACTTCCGATTTTATCACTCAATCCAAGCTTTTGGGGGGTTCTACCCCCCAAACCCCCCGTTGGGGGCGTGGCGCCGCCCCCAAACCCCCCGCGCATTAGTTTTTCGGTGGGATGCTTACACGCAGCTGCTGATACATTTGTAATTATCTATAGCGTTTCCTGTTCGCAAGAGGTACATTATCGATGTTGAAAAGCTTAATTAGCAAAGGTTTAACTGTGCCACACAGGTGTGAGAACCGCTATAAGAGTTACTGATAATTGCTGACTGTCGGTATTCCTGCAAATGTGAGATGCACCGACGACCGACTCCTAACCCTAACAACAATTTTTGATTTTTACCAGAGGTCTTATGATTCCATCAAGCGAGCGCTACTGGCTCAAAAATGCTCATATTCCCGTTTCCCTGCTAGAAAATGAGAGTTTCTCTCCCCAAACCTCCGAGGGATTAACCTTAGTTAATCTGGAAATTAATGACGGTAACATTAATCGCATTACCTCAACAATCCCCCCCGAAGATAATATTCCCGTTATTGACCTCAAAAAAAAGATTGTTTTTCCTTGCTTTGTCGATATGCACACCCATCTCGATAAAGGTCATAGTTGGCATCGTTGTCCTAACCATGATGGCACTTTTGACAGTGCCTTAAAAATGGCCCTAGAGGATTCCCGACGGGAGTGGCGCTTAGAGGATGTGTATCGTCGCATGGAATTCGGCGTTAAATGCAGTTATGCCCACGGAACCGCCGCTATTCGCACCCATATCGACTCTTTTGGTCAACAGGCACAGATTAGCTTAACCGCTTTGGGAGAATTGCAACGAAAATGGGCCGGTAAAATCACCCTGCAAGCGGTTTCTCTAGTTTCCCTTGACTACTATCAAACCTCCGAGGGAGCGGCCTTAGCCGATAAAATTGCCGAATTTGGGGGCATATTAGGGGGAGTAGCCTACACAAATCCAGATTTACAGGCACAAATTGATATTACCTTCAAATTAGCCCAAGAAAGGGGTTTAAATCTCGATTTTCATCTGGATGAAAACGGCGACCCCGATTCTACCTGTTTAGCAGCGATCGCGCGTACTGCCATCAAAGAGCAATTTTCTGGACAAATCATCTGTGGTCACTGTTGCAGTTTAGCGGTACAATCCCCTGAAATAATCCAAGAAACCCTAAATTTAGTCAAAAATGCGGGCATTGCTATCGTTAGCTTGCCGATGTGCAATCTCTACCTACAGGATCGTCAAGAGGAAAAAACCCCCTTTTGGCGCGGGACAACTAAGGTAAAAGAGATGAAAAAAGCGGGAATTCCGGTGGCTTTTGCCAGTGATAACTGTCGCGATCCCTTTTATGGTTTTGGGGATCACGATGGTTTAGAAGTCTTTACCCAAGCGGTGCGGATTGCCCATCTCGATACACCCTATGCTGACTGGGTAAATAGTGTCACCCTCACCCCGGCAAATCTGCTCGGATTGCCCCATTTAGGGCGCATTAAGACGGGTCTAGAGGCAAATTTGTTAATTTTCAAGGCTCGCTACTTTAGCGAGCTATTATCGCGACCACAGTGGGATCGCCTCGTGATTCGGCGCGGGTTGAGCATCGATACTACTCTCCCCGATTACCAAGAGTTAGATGATTTAGTTCTAGGAATTGATCAAATCCTGTAAGGGTTTGACAAAAACCACCGATTCTAGGTTGATAGCACCGTAAATATGGGGAAAGGTCTCTTTTTCTAGATGAACGTAGGTTGGGTTGAAGCATGAAACCCAACGCCCGCTCATGTTACGCTACCGCTAACCCATCCTACAAATAATTGTGC